>NZ_JBXAWK010000163.1:0-1015 GCF_057291755.1 Kitasatospora sp. UYEF31 | reverse complement strand
CGTCACGCGACGGCCCGTCCCCGAACGGCTGGGGACATTACGGGCAACCTACCGGTTCAGTCAGTAATCAGACCCCACTGACGAATCGAGGCTGACACGAGGCTGAAATCCGTACGTGAACAGATTTTGTCTGGCCTCAAGCGATCGAAGTGACTGAAGCGACCGAAGGACCGGGGCCCGGGATGTGCGGCCGATGATTGTCGGTGACCCAGTGTGCCCGATGGCCGGTCACCGCAACTCCATAAGGAATCCTGCTGTCTGGCAGCAGATCCAGCTCTTGGACGTATAGTCTCGCGCGGGCGCACAGTGGAGGTATCGGTCGGCAGGGAAGAGGCCGGGCCACAAGAACTCCTCGGTGAAGGGCTCCACGGTGACTCAGAACGCAGCCACGGTCGCTGCCGCGTACTTCACCGCCTGGAAGGCCGACGACTTCGACACCTACCAGTCGTTGCTCGCCGACGATGTGCAGTTCGACGGGCCACTCGCGCACATCGTCGGCGCCGACGAGTGCACTGCGGGCATCAAGGGCATGTCGCAGATCAAGACCGACATCGTCATTCAGAAAGTCTTCGCCGACGGGGACGACGTAGTCACCTGGTTCGACCTGTACACCAAGGTCGCGGCCCCGATCCCTACCGCCAGCTGGATCCCCGTCGAGAACGGCAGGATCACGAAGATCCAGGTGGTTTTCGACGCCCGGCCGCTCATGGGCCCGCCCGGCAACTGACCAGGCAGCGCAGGTGTGGTGGGTGTTTCACTCCCGGAATGGGGAGTGAAACACCCACCACAGTCTGTTTCGCACAATCGCGCCAGTCCAAGCCTCTGTTCCCCCTGCACGGCCGGAAGCGTACTGCCCTGGCAATAGCTACCCACGGGAGCTCGCACAATGTCCGGACACACACCGGTACACGACGGCATTGACCTCGATTCGTCAGTGGGGTCTGATTACTGACTGAACCGGTAGGTTGCCCGTAATGTCCCCAGCCGTTCGGGGACGGGCCGTCGCGTGACGCCG
>NZ_JBXAWK010000162.1:0-1056 GCF_057291755.1 Kitasatospora sp. UYEF31 | reverse complement strand
GCGTCACGCGACGGCCCGTCCCCGAACGGCTGGGGACATTACGGGCAACCTACCGGTTCAGTCAGTAATCAGACCCCACTGACGAATCGAGGCTGGTCCGGCAGCGTAGGGCGAGATGCGCATTCCGGAATTGCGAGAGTGTAGAATTTAGCACCCGTGGTGTCTGAGAAAAATGCACCCTCGAGACTATTTGGATATTTTGCAATGAACTTCCTTCCCGGGATATCCAAAAAGGCCTCAACCGGGTTGGAGATGTATTCGGAAGAAATATTGGAGATGTAGACCATAATATTCTCTAGCCGACCTGCATCGACATCACATCCATGCACTCCGACTCCCAGATCCGGACCATTTTCACCACCATGCATGTTTGCATAATATCTACTCGGAAAATCCTTGAAGATTCCAAAGAAATCATTTTCCGGGTGAATTATTCGCAGACATACTGGAGGAATTCGCACGGCAACCTCCTTCTTCTTCTGCGATTTCGATCCGCCCTGACCGAAAGACTCGTATGCGAAAATCGAGAAGGCAGCGGCGAGCAGAACTAGAAACGCGATCAGCCAGGTCTTCTTGATTTTTCTACTCACTGCTTACCCCGCTCAGAATTAAGGAAGTCCGGGCCCTTTTTCATATCGTTCTCAACTTCATTCCAAGTGGGCTTCCAGATCTCTTCCGGAACTCCATGGTCTTGCGCCCAACGCAGCACAACGCCATTCATCTGGCTATCAAGAGTCGCATTGCGGACTCGATTCTCCCCGTCGGCACTACCCGCAAAACCTCCGACGTGATCGTCGTACCAATTATCGGCATACATTTTCATCCCACGCTGAAGGTAATCCCCCAAAGGCCCTGACGCCATGTTCAGGAAGAATCCAGGATAGTAATATATTCTTTTGCTCTGCCAGAGAATTTCATTCTCATATTTCGCCTTGGATTCCGCAGCCAGGACGTTGGCGACTGGGTGGTGTCAACCCGTGGAAGCACCACCTGATGATTCCTCCACCAGGAGCTTTTGCATCACTTCCTGCGGCGTCAAAAAGCCCAGGCACCGCC
>NZ_JBXAWK010000161.1:0-1126 GCF_057291755.1 Kitasatospora sp. UYEF31 | reverse complement strand
GGTGCGGGTGCGGGTGCGGGGAGGTTGAGGAGGGTCTTGCGGGTGATGCGCAGGTTCTCGGTCTCCGCGTCGAGTTCGCCGAGGCGGGCAGTGAGGTTCTCGATGGACGCGCGGAGCTGCCCGGCCTGCTCGCCGAGTTCGTTCTCGCGGGCCTCGACGTAGGCAAGGACGTCTCTGATCTGCGGGTTGTCGCTCATACGGCCCTCCAGGAGGGCAGGGTGGCGCCGGTGAGCCGGCGGGCCATGACAGAGGTCATCGCCCAGAAGACGCGAGAGCGCGAGGTGGCGAGCCGGTGCTCGTAGTCGCGGACCAGGCGGCGGTAGAACATCAGGATCCCGTTCGTCTGCTCCACGATCCACCGCTTGGCCTGCGGGACGAAGCCCTTGTCGGCCGGGTTGCGCTCGACGATCTCGACGTCGATGCCGTACTGCTTGCCGTGGTTGACGACGGCCTTCTTGAACCCCTGGTCGACCAGGGCCTTCCTCACGGTGTCCATCTGGGCGGCCACGCCGTCCAGCAGTGCGATGCCGGCGGCGTTGTCGTGCGCGGACGCCGGCAGCACGACAGCCTCGACGACGAGACCCAATACGTCCACGGCCAGGCATCTCTTGCGCCCCGGCACCTTCTTCGCGGCGTCCTTGCCGGTCGTGGCGGACGGGACCCCGACGGCCACGCGGATGCTCTGGGTGTCCATGACGATGAGGCTCGGGTCGGCTAATCGCCGCTTCTTCTCCCGCAGTTGCCATCGCAGCAGATCATGAATGGTCTGATCGGTGCCATCGTCGCGCCACGTGTAGAAGTAGTACTTCACGGCACCGGCGGGCGGCAGGTCGTGGGGCAGCAGGTCCCACTGGCAGCCGCTGCGGTTCTGGTACAGGATCGCATTGACGATCTCCCGCATCGCGTATCTGCCCTGGTGGCCACTGACCGACCGATGCGCAGCCTTCCACGCCGTGACCACGGGCTCGACCAGGGCCCACTGCTCGTCGGAGACGTCACTCGAGTACGGCTTGCGATCGCTCATCCCACAACCCAAGCGAATCCCGAACGCCTGACCGGCGAAGATGCCCCGCCGTCACCCCATCGAGTGACCACAAGCCGGGCATAAGATCACATACCGCACTCT
>NZ_JBXAWK010000160.1:0-1219 GCF_057291755.1 Kitasatospora sp. UYEF31 | reverse complement strand
GCGAACCTCGAACGCCCGACCGGCAGAGATGCCCCAACGTCACCCCATCGAGCGACACCAAACCCGGGCATTACGGTGCGAACCGCACTCTGAAGCCCGACGCTGTTTGAGCGACGGAGCACCTGAGACGGGGTCGATGACCAGGTCGGCGTTGTCCGGATACCCGGCGTCGACCTTCCCCGCGATCTCGGTCAGGCGGGTGCGGAACACGTCGGTGAACTCCATCGCGCTGCCCGGCAGCCCGGCCTCGACGCAGAACGCCTCCAACTTCTCCTCGCACCGGTCCCACGGAAGAAGCATCGCCGTCCAGTCGCCGTACTCCTGGCTGCCGGCCACCGCGACGTCCCCACAGCGCAGTTCCTCGGCGAGGTAGCAGAACACCATCGCCTCGAAGTGCCGCCGCACCAGCATCCCGGGACGGTCCTTGGCGTAGACGGTCCTGATCCAGTTCTGCGACGCGAACGACAAGTCCAGTTTCCCGGTCCACCGGTCCTGGCCCGCCCCGTGGGTGACGGTGTCGGGGATGTGCTCGCGGGTCAGGTTCCGGTGGTCCACGGCGTGCCGCAGCGCGGTCAGCACACTTCGGTCGGTGGAGGTGGGGATGAAGGTGAGCATGCCGGCGAGCTTGAACATCGTCGGCCGGTCGACCTTGAAGAACCGCTCGACCAGACCGGTGTGGTTGTTGCCCGCGTGCGCCGCGACGGCCTCGATGTCCGCGAGCTGGGCGTCGAACCCGCCCGCCTGCTCCACCACCGCACGGGTGTTGGCCAGCGTGAACGCGTCGTCCAGCGTCCCAGGCTTCCCGCCCGAAGCCGGGGAGTCACGCAGCGCGGACAGCACGTCGCGGTAGGAACGGATCAACTGCTCGGTCAGCGACCGGTGCCGCAGCTGAAGATCCGCCAGTTCCTCCACCGCCCGCTTGTGGTGCCGGGCGACGCGTTTGCACAACATCACCACCAGATCGTCGCGGGCCCGGGTGCGCGCCTCCGCGGCCAGACACGCGATCAGCGCGGTGCGCCGGGGTTCGGCGAAGGACTTCACCTCACCCACCGACAACACCCGGGCCTGCGCGGCGAACCCCGCGACCTTCGTCTGCGGCACCCCCGCGACCCAGTCGGCGGTATCCCCCAGCAGGTCCAGTTCCTCCACCCGCGCGGCGTGCTCGCGGAAGCGTGACCACGTCGCCCGCCGGGCCGGGGTCTTCAGATCGTCGAAAGCG
>NZ_JBXAWK010000159.1:0-1220 GCF_057291755.1 Kitasatospora sp. UYEF31 | reverse complement strand
GGCGTCTTCCTTGTGCATGTCGCCCATCATTCCCGGCAGCCGCACCAGTGGCCAATCTGTGTGATCTGCGCCACTGACACGCAGTCAGACTGTCCACTGACCAGTACTCGAAGGTAAGTTCAGCCGCGACTTTGTCTCCTGGGACCTGCGGGCTCCAGGGGACTACGGGGCAGTCAAAGCTGTGGAGGTCGCACATGGGTACCACGATTCCCGAGTGGCTGGACAAGGCAGCGGATGTCGCCGGTATCGACTGGCCGAACATCGACGAGGACGACTTCCGCGAAATGGCCGACGCCTACCGGGAGTTCGCCACGGAGGTCGACGGCGCGAAGGAAGACAGTCTGACCGCCGCCGCATACGTGCTCTCGGACAACTCCGGGCGGATAACCGAAGCCTTCGAGGTCCATCACAAGAAGCTCGCCAGCAGCCATCTGCACGATCTGGCCAACGGGGCTCGCCTGTTGGCCAAATCGCTGGACGCCGCGGCGCTGATCATCGAAGGCGCCAAGGCCAAGGCGCTGATCCAGTTGGGCATCCTGGCCGCCGCGATCACCGCGGCCATCGCCGCCTCAGTGATCACACTCGGGTTCTCCGCCCTCGCCGGACTCGCCGAACGTGAGGTCATCCGCCGGGTCGTGAAGCGGATCTTCAAGGAACTTGAGGAGGAGCTGATCGAACAGGCGGTGGCCCTCGTCACCGACCCGATCATCGCCGGGCTTGAGGCCGCCGCCAACGAGATGCTGATGCAGGGTGTGGAGAACCTGCTGGGCGCCCGCGACGGCTACGACGTCAACGGTGCGGCGAACACCGGGATAAAGACCGGCCAGAACGCCCTGCCGAACGGCAACGTGAACCTCAATCTGTCCTCCGCCGGCGGTGGGCTGACGGGTGCCGGAGGTTCGAATATTCTCAACGTCCTCGAAACGCAGGGCACCAAGGCCGCCGCGCTGTGAGCAAGCACGGCAAGGGCCCGCACGGTCCGCCGAATTCGGGGCCGCACGACAAAGGGACCCGAGAAGAGCCCCGCGCCGCCGGATTCCGGCGCGCACAAGCCACCGGGCGGCAAAAAAGGCCCGGACCTCACCACACCACCGGGCAAGACCACACCAGGCGCGCCCGGTAAGCCGGGCAGCACGGCCCCGGCGGGACCGCCACCCAAGGGCGGCCAGGGCTTCCAGCTCACCCCCGACCACTTCGACACCGCCGGCGGCGGCATGCAC
>NZ_JBXAWK010000158.1:0-1276 GCF_057291755.1 Kitasatospora sp. UYEF31 | reverse complement strand
AGGCGCCAGACTCCCGCCCACCACCAGCATGAGCACCCCTACTGCCCGCCACGCCACCCCCTCTCACCAGCATGTTCGAAGATGGCGAAGCTTCATTACACGTCCGGCTCCGCCTCCAGCGCCAGGCCATCGACACCCTCGGCGACGCCCTCGCCCCGCGCGGCGCGGCGGCACCCCCGACAACCCGCCCACTGCTGCCGTCGTCCGCTGACGTTGCCGTCAGCGTTGCCGTCAAACGGCCCGAGGGCCCCCTCCGCACAGAAGCGCGGAGGGGGCCCTCTTCTGGGCAACGGCTACCCAACCTCCCATTAGGAATGACCTAGCGGAAAATTCTCGACGAGCGCCACCTAAACGTCGGCGGCAGGCCCTGAACCGTCCATACCAATCAATTCCGGCCGCTTCTCAAGAGAGCCCCAGTCGAGGATTTCGCGAAGCTTCCGAGACAGATTTTCTTCGTCGACCTGGGCTTCGCTCAGGTTCACTTCGACAGGCGTCGAGATCTCAAGAATCTCCGCATCCTCGGCAGTGAATTCCAGCGCGAGAACCAAATTGGAAAACCGCACGCTCCGAAGGCAACCGTAGACGGTGAAGCCTCGCTCAGTAGAGACGTTATAGGAATCCATTCCAGACTGGACTTCCTGCTCATCAGGCTCATACGTGGATCGCTGAATTGAGAACGATCGCGGGACGCCAGCCTCATCCACTCCGGCAAGTCCCACCTCAAGGGCCTCTTCGTCCTCGTAATCCTCGAAGAACCCAACCTCTGTGGCAGTCAATCTCATCATTATCGCCTCCTCCTTCCAGCTGTCCATGACCCAGCCCCCTTGGCGCCAGACCATTCGTATGTGACCGAAACTCCCAACTCGTTGACCATGCGGTTCATCGCACCCTTGCATCGCGAGCAAGGGGGGAGCTGGCCTTGCATCCCAACCGAATCACCAGCACTCAACGGGAACTTACCGGCGAAGGGGTCGTTCGGGAGCGAAACCTTTGACCCTGTGGAAGCACCCGCCATGCGCGAGAATCGATGCTCCGTGTGCGTGAAAGCCGAGTTATTTGGATATCCGAGCGAAGCCTCTTCAGGCGTCATATCGCCGCTCTCTAGCGAGATATCGCTCTTACTTCCATCTGACGACGTCACGGAGATATCGCACATGTGCCCGCTGCCACCAGTGTTGTGAACCAGGACCGGCGTGGCCCCCGCCAGCACATAGTACGTGTGGATGCCCTCGACCGTCAGGTCGTAAGTCCGCTGCTGCTGACGGAAGATCCGTAC
>NZ_JBXAWK010000157.1:0-1297 GCF_057291755.1 Kitasatospora sp. UYEF31 | reverse complement strand
CATTATCGCAGCGGCCGCCGCTGTCTTCGCAGCCACCCGCACCCCAGCTGACCAGCACCTCAACCGGCAAGATCACGATCTACAGCTGCCGTGTCAGAGGACGTTCTGGTTACTTGAGCGATATTTCATGGATTTTGCCATGTTATGGCGCTTTCGCCGGTTGCCCGCTTCAGGAGGTTGGAGATCATTGCGAGGCGGATCATGCTCTCGGAGTGTGCGGGTTTGGTCTCGTAGTCCCGTGCCAGCCGGCGGTGCATCATGATCCAACCGAAAGTTCGCTCTACCACCCAGCGTCTCGGGACCACGGAGAAGCCCTTGACCTGGGTGTTCCGCGGCACGACGTCGACATCGATGCCGAGGGCGGCTCCGTGTTCGATGGCCTGGGTCTTGTAGCCGGTGTCGACCCAGGCCTTGGTGATCGCGGGCTGGTCGAGGGCGATTCGGGTGAGCAACTGCTTGCCGGCGTCGTTGTCCGAAACGCTGGCCGCGGTCACCGTGACCAGCAGCAACAGGCCGATCGTGTCGACAACGATGCTCCGCTTGCGGCCCACGATCTTCTTCCCGGCATCGATGCCCTGCGTTTTGTTGGGCACGGTGTGGGCGGTCTTGACGCTCTGTGCGTCGATGACGCAGGCGGTCGGCTCGGCCGTGCGTCCCACCTGCTCGCGGACCACCCGGCGCAGCCCGACACCGAGGTGCTCGATCGTGCCGTCGGCAGTCCAATCGCTGAAGTAGGAGAAGACAGTGCTGGGCGGCGGGAAGTCGTGCGGCAGGTAGCGCCAGGGGATGCCCGTGTGGTTCACGTAGAGGATCGCGTTCATGACTTCACGCAGGTCAGTGACCGGACCGCCCAGTCCGAGCGAGGTCTTCTGCCGCTCGGCTCTCCATGCCGTCACCGTCGGCTCCACCAGGGCCCAGCGGGCATCGGTAAGGTCGCTGAGGTAGGCGTTGCGCTGCGGCTGACTGGTCATAAGTCCACTGACCCACAGTGCGCTTGGCGGGGATATCACTCATTCGAGTGAGACGAAAGTCGCCTTCACGGCATCTTCGAACCGGATAGGAGCTATTAGGCTAAAAGCGATCGAATCATCCGGCCGAGCATGCTCGAACAGTTGCCACATTCTCCTCAAAAGCTCTATTCAAGCTGATTTCAGTCTAGGTTCAGAACTACTCAAAACAACACATAGATGATGCGAACGTCCTCTGAGAGGGCGTTTAATGTAGGCAAATTTACCTTTATGCACTAGTAAGTCCCTCGCCAGGTTGGTGTTGTTTCGTCCGTTATGCGCTTGGCGAG
>NZ_JBXAWK010000156.1:0-1300 GCF_057291755.1 Kitasatospora sp. UYEF31 | reverse complement strand
CACACGTACTATGTGCTGGCGGGGGACACCCCGGTCCTGGTTCACAATTGTGGTCCTGGAGTTGCAACTGAAGACGATGCAATGCTCGCTCTCAACCGCGCGGAAGAGTTGCAGGCGTCCCGCAATGATTACTTCATGGCAGATGTGAAGGGCACTACGGCAGTAATTGGTGTCTTCAACTCTCAAACGAAGGCGTTCTCTACTCGCATCGGAATCAATGGAGGCGGCGCAATGCCTTCCGGATGGGCGCTTCGATCGGGAGAGGAATTCGTACAGGCCGCCGGGCATGCAGAAGAAGGGATCCTTAACAGCTTGGGACCGAATGAGCATGCCGTGTTCGGCGCAGCATCCCGAAACTTCTGCGTTGCCATCTGTTCGCCCATGCTGAACGTTCGTGGGGTAACGTTGGGCGGCGCAGGGATCCGCGGTCACGCTGCACAGAACTCCCCATTCACATTCTTCTGGGCTACTGGAGGCTAGAGGGACATGGAGATTCCGTCGGAACTTCAGGAAATTTCGAATGCTTCAGACTCTGAGCTGATGCTGATCTGTACCGCAGCCGCAGAGCGGGGAGCCGCCTTCTGTCGAGCCCTAGGGCCCTCGGAGTACCTGACCTGGGTCGATGCCTCGCTTGGGCTTGCTTGGGCGGCAGCTGCTGGCGAGTCGGTGCAGGACGAGTGCGCTGAGGCACTCGATGAACTGGAGATGGAATCTCAGGATGGTGAGGATGATTCCTCTCGTCCGGAGTTCTATGTGACTCAGGCAGTGGGATTGGTGGGAAATGCGCTTGCGGTTTCATTGAGACCTTCGGTCGCGAAGGTGGAGATGTCCGTGAACACCGTCAGGTCGCTACTCTCCATGCTCGATTTCAAGTTCGCGGGGGAGGGGCCTGTAATTGTGAAATACGGAGAAAGGCCACCTCCTCCAGGATTGCTAGTACAAAAGGAAATTGACGCCGAGCGCGAAGTTCTTGCCCTTTTGGCTCAGGGGGCCGGGGGTTCTGCGGCTACCCGTCCAGTGGTGACCCAAGTTCAGGCGTCAGCCAACGCATTTGCTGTGCGGCTGGTTCCCTCTATCGAAGAGTTTGCCGCACTTAGCAACTGGGAACTCTGACGGGTGCGCTGAACTGAAGAATCCGCGTTAGAAAACAAGTATGCATGACGCCATGAGGCCCTCCCTGGAATGGTTCCAGGGAGGGCCTCATGGCGTAAACATTCAGCGGGTTCACGTCGTGTGACGGTTCCGGGCATGGGGTGACGGCCGGTGACCGGTGGTCAGCGGCTGGTCGGGGTGCGGGACG
>NZ_JBXAWK010000155.1:0-1318 GCF_057291755.1 Kitasatospora sp. UYEF31 | reverse complement strand
GACACGGCAGCTGTAGATCGTGATCTTGCCGGTTGAGGTGCTGGTCAGCTGGGGTGCGGGTGGCTGCGAAGACAGCGGCGGCCGCTGCGATAATGACGAGATGTGACTCAACATCAGTACGCGGCGGCCGCCGTCGGCACAATATCGTACGAGCGGCACCAGGATGCCTTCGAGAGCCTGATGGGCCTGCTGGCCTGCAGCTTTCCCCGCCGGGAGAGCCGAGCGGCGTTCCGGGAGATGACCCAGGGCCTGCTGATGGAACTGGAGAACGTCAACTGCTGGACCCTGGCCGAGGCAGTCGGCCATCGTGGTCCGCACCGCTTGCAGCACCTGCTGTCGCGTGCGAGCTGGGACGACCGTGCCGTTCTGGACGCGGCGACCCGGTGGGCGGCGGCCCAACTCGACGACGGCGACGGCATCCTGATCGCTGACGAGACCGGGGACGAGAAGGCCTCCGCCGATGCGGTCGGGGCGGGCTACCAGCACTCCGGCTCCCTCGGCGGCATCGGCCTGTGCCAAGTCGCCGTCCACCTCTCCTATGCCACCGGCCGCGGCCACACCATCATCGACCGCTCCCTGTACCTGCCCAAGGACTGGGCCGCCGACGACGAGCGCCGCGACCTGGCCGGCGTCCCCGACGAGCTGGCCTTCACCCCGAAGACCGACCAGGCCGCCGCCATGCTCCGGCGCGCCGTCGCCGCCGGGATCCGCGCCTCCTTCTTCACCGCCGACGAGGTCTACGGCAGCCGCGCCCTGCGCCGAACCTGCCGGGAACTGGAACTCAGCTACGCGATCGCCGTACGCTCCAACCACCGGGCCACCACCCAAGCCGGGCCCGTGACCTGCAAGAACATCCTGAAACTGATCCCCGGCCGGGCCTGGGCGCGCATGCGGACCGGCACCGGCGGCAAGGGGGCCCGCGACTACGACTGGGCCATGGTCGAGGTCACCGCCGACGACACCCCCGCCGGACACGCCCCCGGCGCCTCCGTACTGCTGGCCCGCCGCCACCGCTACACCCGCACCGTCTCCTTCTTCCGCTGCTGGACCCCCGTGCCCGTCCCACTGGCCACCCTGGTCGCCGTGGTCTGCCGAAGGTGGCGGGTGGAGGAGGACTTCCAGGCCGCGAAGAACGCGGTAGGCCTGGACAAAGGCCAGGTCACGACCTGGACCAGCTGGCACCGCTGGTCCACCGCCGCCCTGGTCGCCTACGCCTACCTCGCCGTCACCGCAGCCCGGGAACGGGACACGGTCCCTCAACCCGACCAGGAGGACGACCTGATCCCGATCACCTGCCACGAACTCCTACGCCTACTAA
>NZ_JBXAWK010000154.1:0-1342 GCF_057291755.1 Kitasatospora sp. UYEF31 | reverse complement strand
CGCCGCCCCCGCGATGGCGAACCTTGTGGTCACCCAGCCCACCGTCCCCAGCCTGGCCCCCGGCGCGACCGGCGAGGTGACCTTCAAAGCGACTACCGAACCCGAAACGAAGTTCGACAAGCTCGTTTTCACCGCCCCGGCCAACACCACGTTCACCCGCAACTCCTACACCTACGACGGCGACCCGGGAACCCTCCAAGACTGCACGACCTCCGCCGACGCGAAGACCCTGACCTGCGGCGGTATCACTGGCCTGACGAAGGCCGGCGCGACGGCGACGTTCGGTGTGCAGGTGAAGATGGACCCCGCCGCCCCGGCGAACACCACCATGACCGCGGGCAACTTCACCGCGACCCATCTTGGGCCTGTAACCGGACAGGGCTCCTACACGGTCAAGACCCCGGCCCCGGACGCCGTTCCCATGGCCGACACACAGGCCGCGCTGGCGGTCGGCGGAGTGCTGGCGGTCGGCGGAGTGCTGGCCGTCGGCGCGCTGGCCGGTGGTGGTGTCGTGCTGCGCCGCCGGACCGTGCGCCAGCACTAGGTCCTGTCTGGAGTGCAGATCATGAGTTCGTGAGATCGCCTGCGCGCGATGCGCCGGCTTTGCTAGGTAATTGGTCATGGCGCGAGGCGATCTCACCGACGAGCAGTGCTCCCTGATCGAGCCCACCTCCCGATCGCCGCGGCCGATCCCATCCCCGACCTGCGGAAATACTTCAACGCCGCGATGTGGCGCTTGCGTACCGGCAGTCCCTGGCGCGACCTGCCGGACGAGTTCGGGCCCAGACAGAGTGCCTACGACCGCTTCCGGATCTGGGCTGAACAGGGCGTCTTCCAGAACCTGATGCAAGCCGTGATCGCGGACAAGAGTTACAGCGGTGCCGGGTACCTCACCCAATGCCGTAAAGCGTAAAATGATCTTCCGGTGGTGGTCAGGTTCCGTGCGGCTCCGGTCCGGGGTGTAACGGTGCGTCGGTAGGCTGGCCGACTGTGGATCACAGTGCGGAAGCAGCGGCCCGGTTGCCGGAGTTCATCTCGATCGGGCTGCTGGCGGCCTCGGTGCCGCGGGATGTCATCGATGAGGCGGTGGCCGCGCACCACCGGCAGGCCAAACGCTCGGACGGCAAGCTGCCCCCATGTGGTCCTCTACCTGGTCATGGCACTGGCCCTGTTCTGTGACGACGACTATGAAGAAGTCGCCACCCGACTGTTGGGGCTTCCCCCCGTGAGGAGGACACAGTTTTATATGCTTATGCGGCAAGTGTCATCGTAGTCGACAGTTGCTCGTAGGCGACCGGGCTGCGCTGCCCGTTGGCCGAATGCCTGCGCCGTGTGTTGTAGC
>NZ_JBXAWK010000153.1:0-1381 GCF_057291755.1 Kitasatospora sp. UYEF31 | reverse complement strand
ACGTTGGGGCATCTCTGCCGGTCGGGCGTTCGAGGTTCGCTTGGGTAGCGGGATGACTGATCGCAAGCCGTACCCGAGTGATCTCACGGACGAGCAATGGAAGTTGATCGAGCCCGTGATCAGCGCCTGGAAGGCCCAGCATCCCTCGGCCACAGGCCATCAGGGCAAATACGCGGTGCGGGAGATCATCAACACGATCCTCTACCAGAACCGCACCGGCTGTCAGTGGAAGTACCTGCCACACGACCTGCCGCCGAAGAGCGCGACGTACTACTACTTCGCCGCCTGGCGTGACGACGGCACCGACCAGACCGTTCACGACCTCATACGCTGGCAACTGCGCGAGAGCCGGAAGCGATTAGCCGACCCGAGCCTGGTGGTCCTGGACACCCAGAGCATCCACGCGGCCGTCGGCGTCCCGGCCGCCACGACAGGCAAGGACGCCGCGAAGAAGGTGCCGGGCAGGAAGAGATGCCTGGCCGTGGACGTGTCGGGCCTGGTCGTGGAGGCCGTCGTCCTGCCGGCGTCCGCACACGACAACGCCGCCGGCATCGCCCTGCTGAACGGCGTGACCGCGCAGACGGACACCGTACGCAAGGCCCTGGTCGACCAGGGCTTCAAGAAGAGCGTCGTCGACCACGGCAGGACCCTGGGCATCGACGTCGAGATCGTCGAACGCAACCCGGCCGAGAAGGGATTCGTCCCGCAGGCCAAGCGGTGGGTGGTGGAGCAGACGAACGGGATCCTGATGTTCTACCGCCGTCTCGTACGCGACTACGAACACCGACTCGCCTCCTCCCGCTCACGGGTGTTCTGGGCGATGACGTCGGTCATGTCCCGCCGCCTCACCGGCATCACCCTCCCCTCCTGGAGGGCGGCGTGAGCGAGATCTCCCAGGTCGAGGCCGTACTGGCCTACGTCGAGGTCCGCGAGAACGAAGTCTGCGAGCAGGCCGGACGACTTCGGGACCAGATCGTCGAACTCACCTCCCGCCTCGGCGAGTTCGACACCGAGAGTGAGAATCTGCGGATCACCCGCAAGACCCTCCTCAATCTCCCCGCACCCGCACCGGTCGACGGTCCACCCCTCGCCGAGATACCGGAACACCCCGCCTACCAGCAGATCCTCACGGTCCTCGCCGACACCGGCGGTCCGATGCGGGCCCGCGACCTCTGCGAGGCCCTCGACCTTCCGATCCTGCCGAAGAACATCGAGGGCATCCGGTCCAAGCTGAAGCGCCTGGTAACCCGCGGCATCCTCACCGAGCCCGAGCCCGGCTTGTTCACCCGGCCCCGCCCCTGAGCACTGGCCGACCCCGCCGAGCAGGGCACCTCACCCAGACCTCATCGCGAATCGGGCATCACGGCGCGAACCGCACTCT
>NZ_JBXAWK010000152.1:0-1387 GCF_057291755.1 Kitasatospora sp. UYEF31 | reverse complement strand
TCAAGGATCTACCTGACGTGATACGCGGATTCTTTGGCGATCCGCATTTGGCTTATATCGCAGAGACTGTCTAGATACTTTGAATTGGGTTAGTAATGCGACCGAAAGAGCCAAGGACGGAAAGCGCAGGACTATTCCGACGCACCACGGACATCTCACAAAAGAGCGCGAATTGGAGATTCTCGCAAACCCAGATGCCGTCTACGTGTCAACTGGAACAGCCGGGCGCATCATTGTCCAACAGGGAGACGATATAATCGTCATGGAAGGCAAGGGAGGTAAGGCGGGAAGTCTAGTGACAAGTTACGGACCATCTGGCCCTAGGAACGCGAGCGGTGCGGCAGCCTTGGGTGGTCTCGCCAGTGATCCAGGAATTGCTATAACGCGTGAGCAGATTCTTAGCGGAAATATTCCAACCCCTAACGGGAAGCCCCTGCCGCCAGCCATTCAAATAAAATAAGATAGGCTAATAAATGAACCTTGAACTATTCGGCGGATTCTCGATTCGCGTGACTGACAAGCAGAGTTCGTTTGTCGTGAAATACGCCATCTCAGCCTTGCGGGTATCCTCGAATCTCGGGATTACATTCGATGAGCATGAGGGGGTTCTTGTTAACACTTTCGGGAGTGTTGACTGGCTTTGGGATGCCAGTGATGAGATCAGATTCTGCTCTGATACCGCAGACTTGCAGAGCTTTAATCTCTCAACTCCAGAATGCTGGTCAAGCGAAAGCCTGGACAAGTTTTCCTGGATAGACTTTCCGGCAACTAGTGGTGGAATTCGAGCGAATCGGGCAGTGAATTTCTCGTGCCCGCCGATGAATTTTATCTGGCTTAGCCCTAAAGGCGACCATCTAGTTTGCACGGACAGAAGTTCGGTTCGGCTTTTTCCTGGAGATCTGAAGTTGCGTATTGCTTCAAACTTCGATCTCATGTTCCATGAAGGGAGGATGGCCGGTTGGATTCTCTCCAATCCTGCATCGGTAATTACTCCTCTTTCCGGGATTACCAATCACGAATCTGCCGACCCAGGGCTTCCTGGTCTTCTATATGACTATTTGACATGTGCATCTTTTCCTGGTTTGAATTATATTCAAAATGCCGATCCGGAAATTCGAAAGAAACTCGAATTGCTTTTCCGGAGGTCCGAGTTGATCGCAGAGTTCGATTCGCGGGGAGGTGTGATCCTTGAATCAATCCAGGAGTTGATCGATTCTTGGTATTGATTCATTAGCGGTCGGGCCGGGGTTCTTTTTGGTGGTTTAAAACAGTGAATGCATCAAGGAGGGTTGTTCAGAACGTCTTCGGTGAGGCGGCGACCATAGATCCTTGATCCGCGTAACGGAAGCGGCAACAGCCCCACACCTGCTACGACTTGAGTGTTGAG
>NZ_JBXAWK010000151.1:0-1500 GCF_057291755.1 Kitasatospora sp. UYEF31 | reverse complement strand
GGTAACTGTTTAGGGGTTTCAGCTGGTTGTGGGCAGCATCCATGACCGTCCGGCGAAGAGGTCGCGTAGGGCGGTGAGGGGGTTGATGCCGTGTTTGCGCACGGTGGAGATGTAGGAGCGGATCCGGGCGAAGCGTCTCGCGCCGGTGAGGGTGCGCCAGGATCCGGAGACCTTCTGTTGCGTTTTGATCATGCGCAGGTCGCGTTCCGCGGCGTTGTTGTCGAACGGGACCGCGAAGTTGACCGTGTAGCGCTGATACTCCTCGGCGCGGTCCCGCAGGCGTTCGGCCAGGGCCCGTGCCTTGGACTTCGGGCCCGTGGCGGGGCGGGGGTTGGCGGCGATTCCGCACAACGCGGCCTGTCGGTAGTCCTCTTGGAAGGCCGTGAGGGCGGCGGAGGCGAGGGCGTCTTGCCCCGCGGCCAGCGCCTGGGCGACCGCGTCCTTCGCCCCGATCAGTACGTCGATCATGGCCTGGGCCCAGGCCGGGTCGCGGCGGGTGTCCTCGGTGACCGCGATCAGCTCGCGCAACACGTGTGCCCCGCACAGAGCCTGATCGTTGCCGTAGATGGTGTAGGAGGCCAGGGCGTCGGTGACCAGGGTGCCGGTGAACGCGGGCAGGATTCCCAGCTCGTCCATCGCCTCCCTCCCGCGCCGGGTGTGGATGCCGTAGAAGGTGACCAGATGGGTGCACATCACGTGCAGCCAGTGCAGTTTGCCCGCGACCCGCACTCCCGACTCGTCCGCATGCGCGACCGGGGCCGCGGCCAGGTGCTCCTTGACGTCGGCCTCGAAATCGGCGAGGCCTTCGTGCGCGCGGGCCAGGACGGACAAGACGGTGCCCGTGGAGATCGGCAGGCCGAACAGGGCGTCCATCGCCTCGGTCAGGCGCTTGGCCGGCAGATGCTGATACGCCGACAGGTAGCAGATCGCCGCACGAACTCCGGGCCCGTACACCGCGGAAGCACTCACATCATCGGGTGCCGAAGCCGTTGTGGCCTGCCCGCACCCGCACACCAGCCGGTGCAGCCGGTGCTCGGTGACGTGTGCTTTCACCGCGGGCAGATCGAAGACCTGCCGGGCGCGGTACCCCGCGCCGGGCATATCGCCAAGCCCGGCCCCGCAGCCGCCACAGGCATCCGGCCGGTGATCGACTATCGCGTCCGGATCGGCCACCCGCTCCAGCTGCCCGCCCGGATCGCCCTTCGCCCGGCCCGGCTTGCGTCCCGAGCGTTGCCGCAGCGACTTCGGTGCGGGCTTCTTGCCTAGTCCGTCACTCGACGGCGGCTTCGAGGAGTTGCGTGAGTTGGCGGCGACCTGTCGCTCCAGCTCCGCGATCCGCTCCGCCTGCGCGACCACCAGCAGCTTCAACTCCACGACCAGCGCGGCCAACTCCTCGTACGAGGGCGGCTGCTGCTGAGCGTCGGTCACAAGATCAATCTACCGGCCAGGCAAGACCACTCCGCACCAGACCGCAGCTCACCGACCATCCAAAACAGTCAC
>NZ_JBXAWK010000150.1:0-1514 GCF_057291755.1 Kitasatospora sp. UYEF31 | reverse complement strand
CCGCCAGTTTTGTGATGGTTTCTGATGGTCATGTGGTCATGCTGCGAGGGCGACGGTGGGACGCCGGGATTCGTAGAAGGTGCCGTCGCGGAGCATGGCAAAGATGACGTTGATGCGTTGGCGGGCGAGGCGCAGGAGGGCCTGGGTGTGGGTTTTGCCACGGGCGCGTTGCCTGTCGTAGTAGGCGCGAGACGCCGGATCGGCGTTCATGCAGGCGAAGGCGGACAGGAACATGGCGCGTTTGAGCTGCCGGTTTCCGCCTCGGGGTGCGTGTTCGCCGTGGATCGAGGTCCCGGACTGCCGGGTGGTGGGGGCAAGTCCGGCGTAGGAGGCGAGGTGGGCGGCGGTGGGGAACTTGGCACCGTCGCCGACGGTGGTCAGCAGGACGGCGGCGGTCCTGACGCCGACGCCGGGCATCGAGGTCAGGACCTGGGAAAGAGGGTGGGCTTCCAGCAGGGCACTGATCTGCGCTTCCAGGGCCCGGCGTTGTTCGTGGACGGCGGCCAGCGAGCGGGCCAGGGAGGGCACGACGATGTCCAGAGTGCCGGTCCCCGGGACGGTGACGGTCTGCTCGTCGAGTGCGGCGAAGACGTCATCGATCAGGCGCTGGGCCATGCGCGGGGCCTTGGGGCGAATCAGGTCGACGAGCCTGCGACGGCCGGCCTTGCGCAGGGCGGCCGGGGACCCGTGGCGCTCCAGCAGCCAGGTGATGGCGGGGTGGTCGAGGCGGGGTCCCAGGACGCGCTCCAGGCCGGGGTGGAACTGGGTGAGCAGGCCGCGGATCCGGTTGGAGGTGCGGGTGGCCTCGGCGGCGAGGTCCTGGTCGAAGCCGACCAGGACGGTCAGTTCGGCGGTGATCTCGTCGGTCAGCTCCAGGGCGCGCAGGGTGTGCGGCATGGTGCGGGCGGCGTCCGCGATCACCGCCGCGTCCTTCGCGTCGGTCTTGGCCTCGCCCGGGTAGAGGTCGGCGATCCGCCGCATGGCCAGCCCGGGCAGGTAGGCGACCTGGCAGCCCGCGTCGCGGGCGACGGCCAGGGGCAGGGCTCCGATGGAGGCGGGCTGGTCCACGATGACCAGGACGGTGCCGAACTTCGCGGTCAGCTTGTCGAACACGGCCCGCAGTTTCGGTTCGTTGTTGGGCAGGGCCTTGTCGAAGACTTTCTTGCCGGCCGGGGTGAGCCCGCGGCCGTGGTGGGCGCTCTTGCCGACGTCCAGGCCGAGGAACACGCCCACGTCTTGAGTGTTGAACACCGATCTCCTCCAGGGGAGTTGATGGCGCCGGCCTCGGCGTTGGTGTCGTACTGGCGCATCCACGTTATGCAGACCTGCCGCCCGCGAACTGTCCGGCATTGCACCGGACCGGGCGGTGGCCGGGCCTCTGATCAGCGTCTCCGACGGCACCTTCCGGGCCCGGTGACACCACCCCCCAGGTCATGTCTTCGACAGGGGGCAACAGTCATGCCGGGCCCGGAGGCCAGCGGTCCTCTTGCAGGACCACGAAAAACATAACGGGG
>NZ_JBXAWK010000149.1:0-1551 GCF_057291755.1 Kitasatospora sp. UYEF31 | reverse complement strand
CCGTGCCCCGCGAGCTGTTCCTACAGCCCGGGGTGTTCCTGCCCACCGACGACGGCCGGTGGCGGCCGGTCACCGCGCTCGGCGCCGAGCCCAAGGAGTGGGGGGAGATCGCCTACAGCGACCAGTCGCTCGTCACCCAGCTCGACGGCCACCTGACGGCCGACCAGGTCGCCGAACCCGTCCGGGGCTTCCCGACCTCCTCCTCCACCATCCCGGCCACCGTGGTCAGCATGATCGAGGCCCTGGACATCGAGGACGGCGAGACGGTGCTGGAGATCGGCACCGGCACCGGGTACTCGACCGCGCTGATGTGCCACCGACTCGGCGAGGACAACGTCACCAGCGTCGAGGTGGACCCCGAGGTGGCTGCCCGGGCGGACGCCGCGCTGGAGACGGCCGGCTACTCGACCTGGACGGTCACCGGGGACGGACTACTCGGCCACCCCCGCCGGGCCCCGTACGACAAGGTGATCGCCACCTGCGCGGTCCGGCGCGTCCCCTACACCTGGGTGCGGCAGACCAAGCCCGGCGGGACCATCCTCGCCACGGTCGGCTCCTGGTCGTACGGCACCGGGCTCGCCAAGGTCACCGTGAAGGACGACGGCACCGCTGAGGGCCGGATCATCGGCCGCTCCTCGTTCATGCCGGCCCGCTCCCAGGCCGTCATGCCGCTGGCCGGGGACCTGTCGGCCCGGGCCGCGTACGCGGACACCGAGCGGCGCACGCCGATCGCGCCGCAACTGCTGGAGGAGTGGATGCCCGCCTTCCTGGCCCAGCTCGCAGCCCCCGGCGCCCAGCTGGTCCGCGCGGTGGCCGAGGACGGCGAGCAGATGGTGTACCTGTTCGACCCGGAGCGGGAGTCCTTCGCCCAGCTCGGCGACGACGGCGAGGGCTGGACCGTCCGCCAGGGTGGCCCCATCGCGCTGTGGGACGCGGTCGAGCAGGCGCTCACCGCCTGGCAGGAGGCGGGGCGGCCGGACATCAGCGCGGTCCGGCTCCAGGTCACCGACCGCTCGCACGCCTACTGGATCGGTGGGCAGCAGATCGCCACCGATGCCCGCTCGTACTGGATCGGCGAGAAGCCGGCCCTGCGGTGGGAACACCGCGTCGCCTGACGCACCGTCGCCTCACGCTGCCCCGGACCGCACCGCGGCCGGGGCAGCGGCCTGTCTGCACCGCGGATCGTCCCCGCCCCCAGCCGTCCGGCTCGGCGTCGTCGGCATCCAGATGCCCGAACGGGCCGGGCAGTGCCACCTCCTCGGCGGCCGCCCTCGGAGGCGGACGCCCTTCCCCCGAGGGCGCCGTCGGGGCTGCCCGTGTCCAGGGCTATTCCTCGGCGGCGCGGGGGTCGCGCAGGGGCCGCAGCGCGTCGGCGCCGTGGGAGCGGACGATCGGATACCGTCCGTGGAAATTTATATGATCATGAATCAGCGGAGAGAGCCGGGAGCGGATCTCGGGGGAGACGGTCAGCCCGCCGGCCTCCAACTCCCCGACGGCGGCGTCCATGTAGAGGGAATTCCACCAAGTATCCGGGGCAATCGAGTGAACCGG
>NZ_JBXAWK010000148.1:0-1590 GCF_057291755.1 Kitasatospora sp. UYEF31 | reverse complement strand
GGATGGTGGAGCCGCTGAACCAAGGTGGTAGTAGGTGAGCGATGGAGTGACGCAGGAAGGTAGTCCAGCCCAGGCGGTGGTAGTCCTGGGGTAAGGGTGTAGGGCGTGACATAGGTAAATCCGTGTCACATATGGCCTGAGACCTGATGCCGACCCGATTGTGGGGAAGTGGATGATCCTATGCTGCCGAGAAAAGCTTCTAGCGAGTGTTATGGCGGCCCGTACCCCAAACCGACTCAGGTGGTCAGGTAGAGAATACTAAGGCGTTCGGGTGAACTATGGTTAAGGAACTCGGCAAAATGCCCCCGTAACTTCGGGAGAAGGGGGGCCTCAACTGGTGGAGAGTCTTGCACTCCGAGCTGGGGGAGGCCGCAGAGACCAGCGAGAAGCGACTGTTTACTAAAAACACAGGTCCGTGCGAAGTCGTAAGACGATGTATACGGACTGACGCCTGCCCGGTGCTGGAACGTTAAGGGGACCGGTTAGCTGCGTGAGTGGCGAGGCTGAGAACTTAAGCGCCAGTAAACGGCGGTGGTAACTATAACCATCCTAAGGTAGCGAAATTCCTTGTCGGGTAAGTTCCGACCTGCACGAATGGCGTAACGACTTCTCGACTGTCTCAACCATAGGCCCGGTGAAATTGCACTACGAGTAAAGATGCTCGTTTCGCGCAGCAGGACGGAAAGACCCCGGGACCTTTACTATAGCTTGATATTGGTGTTCGGTTCGGCTTGTGTAGGATAGGTGGGAGACTGTGAAGCAGCGGCGCCAGTCGTTGTGGAGTCGTCGTTGAAATACCACTCTGGTCGTGCTGGATGTCTAACCTGGGTCCGTGATCCGGATCAGGGACAGTGTCTGGTGGGTAGTTTAACTGGGGCGGTTGCCTCCTAAAGGGTAACGGAGGCGCCCAAAGGTTCCCTCAGCCTGGTTGGTAATCAGGTGTCGAGTGTAAGTGCACAAGGGAGCTTGACTGTGAGACTGACATGTCGAGCAGGAGCGAAAGCTGGGACTAGTGATCCGGCAGTGGCTTGTGGAAGCGCTGTCGCTCAACGGATAAAAGGTACCCCGGGGATAACAGGCTGATCTTCCCCAAGAGTCCATATCGACGGGATGGTTTGGCACCTCGATGTCGGCTCGTCGCATCCTGGGGCTGGAGTAGGTCCCAAGGGTTGGGCTGTTCGCCCATTAAAGCGGTACGCGAGCTGGGTTTAGAACGTCGTGAGACAGTTCGGTCCCTATCCGCTGTGCGCGTAGGAGTTTTGAGAAGGCCTGTCCCTAGTACGAGAGGACCGGGATGGACGAACCTCTGGTGTGCCAGTTGTCCTGCCAAGGGCATGGCTGGTTGGCTACGTTCGGGAGGGATAACCGCTGAAAGCATCTAAGCGGGAAGCCTGCTTCGAGATGAGAACTCCCACAGGGTTGACCTGGTAAGGCCCCCGGTAGACGACCGGGTTGATAGGCCGGATGTGGAAGTCGGGTGACCGATGGAGCTGACCGGTACTAATAGGCCGAGGAATTGTCCTCAGGTGCTACGCGTCCACTGTGTGGTTCCCAGACCGTGACTGGTTCTGGTGAGCCGTTTGTTAACAG
>NZ_JBXAWK010000147.1:0-1612 GCF_057291755.1 Kitasatospora sp. UYEF31 | reverse complement strand
CTAGTGCAGCGCGTCGGAAGTCCTTTGCCGGTCGCACCGGCTGCCTTGATCACTCTTGGTAGTCGGCGAGGTGGATGAGGGCGGCCGTCTCGAAGGCCTCAACGGGGGTGCCGACGCTACTGCCGGTGTGTAGGACAGCGGATGTATAGGTGTCGGTGGCGGGGTCGAGGAGGGCGAAGGCCCATTCCTCGTCGTCGCCGAGGTACTCGATCCGGCACATGGGGATGGGTTCATCGGTCCCGTCGAGGTCGATGACGGCGGTGATGTAGCCGTAGGAACCGCGCCAGCGGAAGTCGACCTCAGCCAGTTTCGGCCAGTGTCCGAAGTGGGTGGCGTGGTGGTCGACAGTTCCGTCGACGTCTTCCTTGAGGCGCTTGGCGGGGACCGGCATGGCCTCATTGTGCGCCACCGCGCCGTCCGGGACAGGCTCTGGTCGGGACCTCGGCGGCCGGGGCCTGGAATGTGGTTGGCAGGATGTCTGGTCGATCACTTGGTCGGATCGGGATTCGGGGGGCCGGATGGCCGCGCAGGCGGGGCAGTTGAGGGTGAACCGGAAGCAGGAGAGGAAACTCCGCACGATCGTGGCCAGTCCCGTGTCGGGTCAGGCCCTGGTCCGACGCGCGAGGATCGTGCTGCTGACGGTGCGCGGGTGGACACGTGAGGCGATCGCCGTGGAGGTCGGCTGCGGCCCGGCCACAGTCTCCACCTGGCGTGCGCGCTTCCGGCGGCGTGGGGTGCCGGGACTGTTCGACCGGCCGCGCAGCGGCCGGCCCGATGTCTACGGCCCCAGCCAGCGTCTGACTGTCATCGCGACCGCCACCTCAGTGCCGCCGGAGGGCGCGTCGGTGTGGACCCGGTCCACGATCGCCCGGCAACTGGCCGACAACGGCCTGGAGGTGTCGAAGTCCACGGTGGGAAGGGTTCTGAAGGAGGCGAAGGTGCGGCCGCACAAGGTGAGGGGCTGGCTGAACCGGAAGGACAACCCGCTGTTTTGGGAGCAGGCCGGTGCGGTGTGCCGCCTCTACCTCGATCCGCCGGCGGACACACTGCTGCTCTCGTTGGATGAGAAGACCGGTATTCAGGCCCTGGCCCGCACGTTCCCCACCCGGCCGGCGGAGCCGGGGCGGGACGCGCGCCGGGAGTTCGAGTACACACGCAACGGCACGGTGTCGATCATCGCGGCGATGAACGTGGCGACCGGCGAGGTGATCACGGAACGGATCGAGAAGAACGACTCCGCGACCTTCATCCGCTTCCTGAACCTCCTCGACCGGCTCGTCGAACCCGGCATCGGGATCCACCTGATCCTGGACAACGGGGCCTCGCACCGCTCGAAGGCCACCAGGGCGTGGATCGCGAAGCACCCGCGGATCACCGTGACCTATACGCCGGTGCACGCGTCCTGGCTGAACATGGTCGAGCAGTGGTTCGGCACGCTGACGCGCCGGCTGCTGCGGCGGGGTGGGTTCGACTCCAGGGATGACCTTGAGAACCAGATCACCGCGTTCACGATCCGGCACAACCGCCGGGCCCGCCCCTACCGGTGGGAGTACGACGCGGACGCCGATCACGCCCGCTACCTCGCCCGCCGTCCCGAAGCGGAGCAGGATGG
>NZ_JBXAWK010000146.1:0-1623 GCF_057291755.1 Kitasatospora sp. UYEF31 | reverse complement strand
TCCACCGGCGGATCGTCTCGTAGGACACGATCACCCCGCGCTCGAGCATCAGCTCCTCGACCTCGCGGAAGCTGAGCGGGAACCGGAAGTACAGCCACGTAAGTGAGGCTATGCCCGTTTCAGCTTTTCGATAAGGGCGAGCGGTGCGACGGTGGGCTTGCCGTGGGCCCAGGCCGTGCCCTGGTGAACTGCCCGGGTTCGGGCTCGGTCAGGATTCCGTTCCTGATCAGGCGTCTGAGCTTGTTGCGGATGTTGTTGATGTTGTTCGGGGTGAGGTTCAATCCCATCGCCTCACAGACGTCCCGTGCCTGTAGTGAAACGTCGGTGTCCGCGAAAACGGCCAGGATCCCCTGGTAGTCGGGGCCGTCCGGTAGGACCGGGGTCGGGGCGACCGGCGCCGGTTCCATCTCGTCGGACAAGTCCAGGAGTGTCTTACGGGTGATCGCGATGTGGTCGGACTCCTGGACGAGTCCGGCCAGGAGCGTGGTGAGCCGTGCGATCTGCTCGTGCGCGGTCTCCGTTTCCGCGGCGATCTGCCGCTCGCGGGCCTCCAGGCGGACGAGCAGTGCGCCGAGGGTCTGCTGTTGGTCGCCGCTCACGCGTCGCGCCACGCCGGACCGGATGTGCCGGTCAGCCGGCGGGCCATCACATCGTTTATGGCCCAGTACACCCGCGACGTCGAGGAGGACAGTGTGTGCTCGTACTCGCGGACCAGCCTGCGGTGCATCACCATGATCCCGTTGGCCTGTTCCACCCTCCACCTGATCGGTTGCAGAACGAAGCCCTTCTGGTCGGGGTTGCGTTCGACGATGTCCACCTCGATGCCCAAGGTGGCGCCGTGCTCGACGACGGTCTTCTTGAACCCCTGGTCCACCAGGGCTTTTTGGACGGTGGAGGTGGTGGCCGCGACTTTGTCCAGCAGAGCGACGCCGATGGTGTTGTCGTGGACGGAAGCGGCCATCACCACCACGGCGATCACCAGCCCGAGCACGTCAACGGCCAGTCCACGCTTGCGGCCCGGAACCTTCTTCGCGGCATCACGGCCGGTGGTCGTGGCGGGAACCCCGGCGGCGGCGTGCAGGCTTTGGGTGTCGAGCACCACCAGGCTCGGATCCTCGGCCCGCCCGGCCCGCTCGCGGACCTGACAGCGCAGGAGTTCGTGGATGGTCTCGGTGGTGTCGTCGTCACGCCAGGTGTAGAAGTAGTACTTGACCGCGCCGGGCGGAGGAAGGTCCGCGGGCATGTAGGACCACTGACAGCCGGTCCGGCCCTGGTACAGGATCGCGTTGACGACCTCGCGCATCGGGTACCGGCCTTGATGACCGCTGACCGAGGGACGCGCCACCTTCCATGCCGTGATCACCGGCTCGATCAGCGCCCACCGCTCGTCCGTCAGGTCGCTCGGGTAGCCCCTTCGTTCACTCACCCCGCCAGCCCAACAGGGTTGACCGCGCCGTACAGCGGCTTTACATACCAGCCCACTCGATCGAGCGATCAGAAAACCGGCATCACTTCACATACCGCCCTCTGAGAGGGCGTTTACCCAGGAAAAGACCCATGTGAGGCTTTTACCTCTGCTCCAGCTTGTGCTGTATGCCTGATTAGTTGAACTTGTCCTAACCT
>NZ_JBXAWK010000145.1:0-1632 GCF_057291755.1 Kitasatospora sp. UYEF31 | reverse complement strand
TGAAGCTTCGCCATCTTCGAACATGCTGGTGAGAGGGGGTGGCGTGGCGGGCAGTAGGGGTGCTCATGCTGGTGGTGGGCGGGAGTCTGGCGCCTTGATCATCTGTCAGGTCGTGGTCAGCGGTTGACTTCGAGGTTGGTCAGGACGAGCAGGGCGCGCAGGAGGGTGGTGGCGCGGGCGGGGTCGGTGCGGAGCTTGGTGAGGATCCGCCAGGCTTTCAGGTTCGCGAAGGCGTGTTCGACCGGGGCGCGGGCGGCGGCCAGGATCTGGTTGGCCTGCTTGTGGCCGGCGGTGAGCTTGCGGGCCCGGGTGGCCTTGTAGCCGGTGACGATGACCTGATCGTCGGGGTTCTTCGGCTTGTCGACGCCGATGAAGCCGAGGTCGGCGAGCGCGCCGAGGCCTGCCGCCCTGAGATGCTCGACGATCTTGTCGCGGCGGGCTGCGGTGGCGTCGTGGGTGCGGCCCGGGCGGGCGGCGGAGATCCAGAGCAGCCTGCCCCGCTCGTCGGTCAGGGCGAGGAAGTGCAGGCCGTGACGGTGGTGCTTGCCGGAGTAGTTGGGGCGGTTCGCTTTCCCGGTGCGGCGCTGGGTGGGGATCAGGGTGCCGTCGATCAGCACGACCTCCCCGCCCCGCGCGGCTATCTGGCGAAGTGCCCGGTCCAGGCGTGGGGCCCGGGCGGCGAGCAGGTCGAGCATCTCGTCGCGCCAGCGCCGCAGGGTGGATTCGGGGACCGCGTTGCCGTGGGCCAGGTCCAGCAGGCGCTGGTCGTGTCGCAGCATCGCCAGCACGAGCACCGCGATGCGGCCCGGCGGCAGTGACCGAAACGGCGAGCGAATCGCTTTCAGATGCGATCGCAGCAGGTCGGCGAGGTAGGTGATGGTGCTCGTGGACAGATTCAGATGGCACTGATAGACAAGGGAGACGCCCTCGGCGGCCTTGTTGTTTTTCGTCACACAAACTCAACGACCGCCGGGGGTACCCAAGTTACGCCTCGCGGTCCACGGCCTGGCAGGTCACAGGCGTGTGGTGAACCTGCCGTCGGGCAGTTTGCGTAGCCATCCGCGCCCGGCGAGTTTGGACAGCTTCCCCCGCAACGGCTCCAGTTTGCCCCGCACCGTCACCTCCAGCCCCAGGTCCTGGCCGACCTGCCTGGTCGACACCGGCCCGCCCGCGTCCCGCACCACGGCCATGATCCGCTGGTAGTCCGGCGGCAGCGCGTCCTGGTCCATGCCAGGCCCGCGATGCGGAATCAGCAGCACCGCACGGCCCGCTACCTGCGCTTGAGCTGGCACGACCGCGTCCGTAGCGGCGAACTGCTCTGCCATCCTCGCGACCACCCGCTCGGCGACCGCGAGTTCCTCCTGCTCGGCCCGGACCTGATCGAGCTGCTTGACCAGCTGTTCCTCCAACTCGTTCAGCTCGGCTCGGCGCACGACGATCTTCCTCAGCACATCGGGATCCATCATGAGCCGGAGCGTAGGAGTCACACGGACAGCGACGAAGCGGAATCGGCAAAGACCTCCCCGACAGACGATCTACACGGCAGACTCCCGCCCACCACCAGCACGAGTACCCCTACAGCCCGCCACGCCAGCCCCGCTGACCAGCACGTTCGAAGATGGCGAAGCCTCA
>NZ_JBXAWK010000144.1:0-1724 GCF_057291755.1 Kitasatospora sp. UYEF31 | reverse complement strand
CAGACCACATCCGGCGCAGACGATTTTCATGTGCGCATTCCCGTACTGCCGATGTAGGTCGGACAGGTTCTTCGGGACACCGAAAAACTGACAGTCCGCCACTTTCGACCTGGCCGCAAGGTCGTTCCTGGAGAGTCCCCGTGTATCCGATCCCCTTCGTACCCGTAACCCCGGACCACCTGGCGAACACCGGTGCCGCACTGCTGCCCCTGGGCCTCACGGCGACCGCCATGGTGCTGGCCGGTCTGCTGCTGCTGCAGGTCCGGGCCGCCCGGCACCGCCGCCGCTCCAACGACTGAGGAGCAACCTTCCGATGGTGGTCCTCAGTACCGTCCAGCTGCTGCTGGTCGGCCTTGGCCTGGTGTACTTCGCGGGCATGACCGCGGCCGGGCTCCAGTTCTGGCGTAAATCCCGGGCGGGAGACCGGCCCACTCCAACCACGGGCAGGAAAGGCAGGAAAGGCAGGAAGGTCAAGGCGCTGGTGCCGGCGCAGGCCGGCCCCGTCCCCGACGCGGTCTACTTCCTGATCCCTTGTCTGAATGAAGAAGCGGTGATCGCCTCGACGGTCAGCCGTGCCCTGGAGGACCCACGGGCCCGGGTGATCATCGTTGACGACGCGAGCTGGGACACCACCGCCGAACAGGCCCGGACGGCGGCCCGCCAAGCGGGAGCGGCGCAACGGCTGAGCGTGCACACCCGCGAACTCCCGGACGCCCGGACCGGCAAGGGCCCGGCCCTGAACTCCGGCTTCACCCTCATCGAGGAAGACGTACAGCGTCGGAGACTGGACCCCGCCCAGGTGGTCGTCTGCGTCATGGACGCGGACGGCCGCCTGTCGGACAACGCGCTGGACGCCGTCCTGCCGCTGTTCGCCGACCCCGCCGTGGGCGGTGTCCAACTCGCGGTCCGCATCCGCAACCGCGACACCCTCCTTCCCCGGATCCAGGACGTGGAGTTCTGGGCCCTGTCCGGCATCTCGCAGTTCGGCCGGGCCAGCACCGGCACCGTCAGCCTGGGCGGCAACGGCCAGTTCACCCGGCTGAGCGCACTGCGGGGCGTTGGGCGGGCCCCCTGGGCCGCCGCACTGACCGAGGACCTCGAACTCGCCCTGGAACTGGCCATCGCCGGATGGCGCCTGACCACCACCGCCAACGCCCACGTCGACCAACAGGGCCTGACCGACGTCCAGGCCCTCGTACGTCAGCGCACCCGCTGGTTCCAGGGCCACATGTCGGCGATCCGCTACCTCCCGCGGATCTGGGACTCACCGAAGATGAGCCATGGCGCGTCCCTGGAGATGATGCTCTACCTCCTGGTGCCGTGGACGCTGGTGCTGCCGTGGTCGATCGTCTTCCACATCAGCCTGGCGGTGATGATCGGCTCGATGTGGGAGCACGGCGGGGCGGCCGCCTTCGGCACGGTGCCCGACGCCCGGTTTGAGGCCGTGGCCCTTTGGTATCTGCTGTCGTTCGCCCCGAACCTGGTCGCCGGCTGCCTCTACAAACGCCGCGACCCCTCGGTGTCCTGGTTCTCGGCCATCTGGCTGGGGCATCTGCTGATCCCCGCCAACTACATCGCGTACGTCGCCTGCTGGCGCGCCGCCGGCCGGATGGCGACCGGGCGCACCGGCTGGGCCAAGACCGACCGGATCACCGAAGGCGTCCCCGCCGAGCCGACGCACGATACGCAACCCACCTGCGCCGCCGCCCTGGTCCCGCCCTCCG
>NZ_JBXAWK010000143.1:0-1757 GCF_057291755.1 Kitasatospora sp. UYEF31 | reverse complement strand
GACCCCAGCCAGCTACGAAGCCGGACTCCACCTGTGCGGCGCGATGCTCTGGCTCCGCAGCATCGCGCCGAATTCATGATCCGAATTCCAGACAGAACCTAGTGCCACATCACCGTACGAACCGGGCCATGGGTGGGAGTACGGCGGCGTGGGTGAACGGTCCGGCAAATATTCTGGTGGCATGTGTGCTGTGCAACGGCTGGTTCGAGGATGAGCCGGAAAAAGCGTACGAGTTCGGGTGGAAGGTGCGGCGTCCGGCTGATCCGGGAACGGTTCCGGTGCGGTATCCGGACGGCGGCTGGTGGTTGTTGGACAACTTCGGTGACCGGCTGCGTACGCAGGGCTGGTAGGCGATTGGGGGCTGCGTACGATGTTGGTGGCGGCCAGTCAGCGGCGGGCGTTGGAGGGCTGCGGGGAGGGATGTTGGCCTCGCAAGCAACCTCTGAAGTTGGATGGGCGCTTGTTGGCACGCGTGGATACGATAGAAATGTCATCGCCCCTCCGGGGCTGCAACAGTGCCAGGGCCGCCCGGTTGTCGACCCGAAGCGGTGACAACCACGCAGGAGGACCCCACATGTCGGACTCGCCCACAGGCAGGCCCCTCCTGCCGGACACTGTCCTAGCCGAGGCTCAGACTGCCCTCGAAGCGCACCTTGCCGGAGCCGACCTCATCGACGCCCGGGTCCGGGCCGCCGAATTCGGCGTCGACGCCGAGGACGAACTCACCGGCTTCGTTCAGAAGCGAAAGCGCCTGGTCGCGGACTACCGCAACCAGGGCGGCAGACCCGCGCGTATTGCGGTGGCCGCTGGTACACACGAATACAACGTCTACAACATCTGGCGTGAGTTCTACGGTGCGGACGGCGAGTCGCCGCCGGAATCTGATCGCGAAGACGCCCGCCACTACGCCGACCTCGTCGACCTGGCCGCCGACATCGCCCGGTGCTACGCACACGTTACGGTCGCCGATGCTTTTTCCCAGGCCAACGCCGTCGGCCCTGCGTTGCTGTTGCCGCTGGGCCGGAAACTCAAATTGCGCCTGCCCGTCGAAGAATCGTACGAGCGTCTTGGTTTGGACCCCGGAGGTTCGGCGGCGTACGCCGTTGCCAAGGCCGCGGCCGTGTACGTCGATGCCGACCGCGAACTCGGTGAGCTGTACGCCGTACGGGACAAGACCGCCGTGTCGATGTCCTTCTACAATCCGGTGCCCAACCTGAACGTGAAAGCGGGCGTCAGCCGTTCTTACCTGATTCGTCTTCGCCGCGCTGGGCTGGGCCTGGCCGACGATGAGACATTGCCTGGCGGTCCGGGGGCTCCGACGGAGGAAACCCACGAGACGGTACGCATGGCGGCCAAGGCCGCCAGGGTGCCGCGTGTCAGCAAAGCTGAGGTCGCGGCTCTGCCGGGCCTCGTCCAGCAGATCGGGGAGCTGGAAGTGCTGGCCGACGCCGCGCTATTTGTCCGCACCCGGGCGGTCAACGATCTGCTCGGCACGGGGCGGTGGAAGCAGCAGTGGGTGGCGTACCTGGCCGGCGTGTCCATTGGGAGCATCGCGTACCTGGCTGGCCGCAGTCAGGCCAAAAAGCGGCAGTACCCGGGCGGGTAAAAGATTTTCCCGCAGGGACGTGACAGATCGACGGTCGGGACCGTTCCCCTATGTAGCAATGCCGCGTAGCTTAAGTTGATCATGCTGTGAGGATGAGTTCGGTGGCGTTGACCAGGTCGATTCGCGGGGGCGTGAGGTGGCGGGTGCCGGT
>NZ_JBXAWK010000142.1:0-1758 GCF_057291755.1 Kitasatospora sp. UYEF31 | reverse complement strand
CACACCGACTACCGCCGCCCGCTGGAGACCTTCCACGAAACGTTCCGGGCGGTCATCGGTCTGTACTTCCTTCAGCAGACTTCTGAATAACCCTCCTGGTGTCTGCGGGCTTCAGCAGACACAGGTAATGCGGCCCGTTCACCCAGCCGGACACACAGGAAAAGACCGGCACGAAAGTCGGACCGAAAACCCGAGGTACTTCTACACTGCCGAATCCCGGCGGATGTCAAGAAGGTCGGTTTCCTGAATTTCCCAGCGCTCATAGAGATCATCAGGGCCATGGGCCTCCATGAACGCGATCTCTTCATCCGTCACTGGCACGAGCGTGAAAATATTTAGCTCTGTCTGACCCTGCGAATTGACGAGCGATTCGAATCCATCGTCAAGATAGGGGTGGGTCAGGGTCACAACACCATGAATGCGCGTGCCTTCCACCAGCGGCTCTTCCGATGGAATCACCTGATCGAGAACCAATCCCTGCTTCAGCTTGATCACAAGACCGGCGGTCATCGCCACCAGCAGATGGGCTGCGGCACGGTCGGATTTATACAAAGTGCACACGACCTCTTGAGGCATGACGGCCGTCACGTCCTGGAAGCGCAATCCATTGGTGACAGCGGATACGAGGTCCCCGTCTCCTGATTCACTAAAAAAAACGGAGAATCCTCGATTCGTCCCGCCGATGTCCGGAGGAACCGCATCGCGGATCGGCCCCAGGAAATTTCGAACATGGTCCAAAAAACCACTGTACTTTTCATCGGCAGACACAGTCACAACTCCCAAATGTTTTCAATGATGATAGCACGCGTGAATTCAAGGATCAGGTTCAAGTGGACTCCAGGATCAGTTCGTCCCGATAACTATCGAGCCTCCGAGACTGACTTATTCCCAGTTGCTAGCGTCGAGTCCTCGGGCTCCTACGCCCGTGGTCTTCAGGAGGCGAGTCGTCTCCTGGCTGCGACTCGGCCGCAGTTGCTGCTTCGGCTTCGATGCTTCTTGAGAGCATGTCCTGATAGTGGCCGTATCCTGGACCATTGGATTCGGATCCATGGCTTACGTTGGTACTCGGATCCTCGACCTGATAGTGCGAAGGATTGTTGTACTCATTCAACACATCCTTCCAACTGAACCGTCCCGGTTCATCTTCGACGAGCTGGACCAGTCGACGGAACTCGCTGTCGGTTACATGCCCGAAATGGAAGTTCTGAGGCTGGCCTGAGTTCGACGACGGGTTCGGGGCGGGCCGAGTGAATCCGGGATTCTCATTCTCCGACTGCGCCTGCTCGTCACTCCTGGGCTGCACCACCCTGCCGCGCTCATTATAGAGGATGGCATTATTTTCGGCATCCCGTTCGCAAGGTATCGTGCGCCCGGAGTTCGGGCATATGAAGTCTTCGCCATTCTCGGCGCGCTGCGCATTCTGGAATACAGTGAAACGGGACCTGATTCGAAGGTTCGGCCTGCGGGGACGACGCAGCCGGTCCAGTTCGGTGTTTCCGCTCGACTGTGGTTGGTTTGCTGGATTGTTCTCATCCGGTTCGTCAGGAGCTACACCTGATGGTGTCGGCCGATTTTCGCCTCCGCCACCACCCTGCCCATTTCCTGAGGAGTCTCCCTGCGGACCACGCGGGCGATCCACAGATGAACCTGAGCCGGGCGCTCCGACGTAAACATTCAGCGGGTTCACGTCGTGTGACGGTTCCGGGCATGGGGTGACGGCCGGTGACCGGTGGTCAGCGGCTGGTCGGGGTGCGGGAC
>NZ_JBXAWK010000141.1:0-1786 GCF_057291755.1 Kitasatospora sp. UYEF31 | reverse complement strand
ACACGGCAGACTCCCGCCCACCACCAGCACGAGTACCCCTACAGCCCGCCACGCCAGCCCCGCTGACCAGCACGTTCGAAGATGGCGAAGCCTCATTGACCGCGGGTCAGGTTACCAGCGTGGGTTCAGGTTCGAGCGGGCCTTCGCTCTCCCGGGCAGCTGGAGCGAAGGCCCGTGCCAACCAGCGTGGAAGCTTGACTTTTTTGATTCCACAGAATGATCCGGTTCACCTGCCCCTCCACCGCGCCCGAACTGAACGGCCTCCAGCGCGCCTGCGCCCGGCTGGTGAAGGCCCACGCAGGCGGTGGCGGGCCAGGTCCTGCTCTGTGTTCGCTGGCCCTGTCAGTCGCGCGGGCTGATGATTTCGAAGCCGGCGTCCTTGCCCGCGATGGCGAGCCGGTCATCGTACGTGGCCAAGCCCGTCAGGTCGGGTCCCAGGACCCGGGCGGTGGCCAGGTGGATTGCGTCCAGTGAGCGCAGCATGCGATCAGGTTCGTTCATCGCCGTTTCCACGATGTCATCGTCGATGCTGATGAAGTCGAAGGCGAGCAACAGATCCCGCGCATCGGGCAGGAAGGCCGGGAACACCCTCGTGACCGCGCGGATCACCTCGATGCGCATCAGCGCCGAACTGACCCATGTCGCACCCGTAGCGCGGTCGTAGAACTCCGCGAACGCCTTGGAGTGACTCTCCTCCACCAGCAGCTTGAGCGCGGCGGAGGTGTCGACGTAGTAGAGACTCACCAGGGCTCTTCCTCACGCAGGGCTGCCAGTGCCTCTCCCAGGCGGTCGCTGCCGTCCCCCGCCCTCATCCGCGGCCGGTACCCAGGGCGCACCGCGGGCCGGACCTTGCCCTCGGCCGCAAGACGATCCAGCACCGGCGTCGCCTCCCGCTCCTCCACCGGCACGATCCGCGCGACCAAACGGCCGTACTCGGTCACATCAATGGTCTCGCCGTGCCGGACGCGGGCCAGCACCTCGCTCGTCTTGTGGCGCAATTCCCGCAGCCCCACGGCATGCTCATGGAGAATCATCATGCACCGAATGTATCACAATTTTGTTGCACATAAATGATCGCCGCTCGGGTCGATGCTGACCACGCTCCTCCGTGGGATCTACGCGTTCCGCACGCCTCGGCGGGCGCGCCCCAACTCTGTGAAGGGGCAGGGTGCGCGATTCCCGCCCTGTCCTCACGCGCGCGGACACGTCAGCACCTCGTCAGCACAAAAAACACCCCCCCAACCGCGTTTTCGCAGGTCAGAGGGGTGTTACTGGCGGTAGCGGTGGGATTTGAACCCATCACAGTGACCCCTCTCACCTGCGGTTTTACCGGAGAACCGGGACAAATAACCCCGTTTCCATCCCCTTGCATCCTGCCTGATCCTGCCTGATCGGCCTGCCGTGCTGACGCGTCAGCACGCGATTCGGAGGGTCAGAATCAAGCTTCCGAACGCTTCTGACACCCGGCAGCACTGTGGAGACGGAACATCGGCCACTCAGCCAGGATTCGAACCCAGCTTCACCATGCCACCCTCGCACAGCTCACGCAGGGTGATCATTTCTTCCGAAAGTCACCTCAGTGGCGTAACCGGGCGACACGGCACCCTCAAGTTCGCTCTCCTTTAAATACAACACTCAGCGCACCCATGACGCATGGCGAGCACAGAACTTCGCTCATCCCCTGCGCCACCTCAGAGTGCGGTATGTGACCTGATGCCCGTTTGACGCTTGGGGTTGGGAGAGGAGTCCTGGTCGGCGGGGCGGACTGGTGCTCAGGGTCGGGGCT
>NZ_JBXAWK010000140.1:0-1844 GCF_057291755.1 Kitasatospora sp. UYEF31 | reverse complement strand
GGGGTTGTGGTTTGTACACCTCGGGTTTCCAGTCTCGACTGGATGGTCGAACCGTTGTGCTCGTAGAGCATGGCAGGCGCCATCGGAGGTCGTGGGGCTGGTCGTTGTTTGAGAACTACACAGTGGACGCGAGCATCTGTGGCCAATTTACTAAGGGCGCACGGTGGATGCCTGGGCATCAGGAACCGATGAAGGACGTGGGAGGCCGCGATAGGCCCCGGGGAGCTGTCAACCGAGCTGTGATCCGGGGGTGTCCGAATGGGGAAACCCGGCAGTCGTCATGGGCTGTCACCCGCCGCTGAATATATAGGCGGTGTGGAGGGAACGCGGGGAAGTGAAACATCTCAGTACCCGCAGGAAGAGAAAACAACAGTGATTCCGAGAGTAGTGGCGAGCGAAATCGGATGAGGCTAAACCGTATGTGTGTGATACCCGGCAGGGGTTGCGCATGCGGGGTCGTGGGATTTTTCTTGATCGGTCTGCCGGCTGGTCGGTGAGTCAGAAACCGTTGGTGTAGTCGAAGGACATGCGAAAGGTCCGGCGTAGAGGGTAAGACCCCCGTAGACGAAACATCAGCGGCTCACTTGAATTTTTCCCAAGTAGCACGGGGCCCGAGAAATCCCGTGTGAATCTGCCAGGACCACCTGGTAAGCCTAAATATTCCCTGATGACCGATAGCGGACTAGTACCGTGAGGGAAAGGTGAAAAGTACCCCGGGAGGGGAGTGAAATAGTACCTGAAACCGTGTGCCTACAAGCCGTGGGAGCGTCGTTGCCTTTGTCTTGACAGGGGTGGCCGTGACTGCGTGCCTTTTGAAGAATGAGCCTGCGAGTTTGCGGTGTGTGGCGAGGTTAACCCGTGTGGGGTAGCCGTAGCGAAAGCGAGTCCGAATAGGGCGATCTGGAGTCGCGCGCCCAAGACCCGAAGCGGAGTGATCTAGCCATGGGCAGGTTGAAGCGCGGGTAAGACCGTGTGGAGGACCGAACCCACCAGGGTTGAAAACCTGGGGGATGACCTGTGGTTAGGGGTGAAAGGCCAATCAAACTCCGTGATAGCTGGTTCTCCCCGAAATGCATTTAGGTGCAGCGTCGTGTGTTTCTTGCCGGAGGTAGAGCACTGGATAGGTGATGGGCCTCACCAGGTTACTGACCTTAGCCAAACTCCGAATGCCGGTAAGTGAGAGCGCGGCAGTGAGACTGTGGGGGATAAGCTCCATGGTCGAGAGGGAAACAGCCCAGAGCACCGACTAAGGCCCCCAAGCGTGCGCTAAGTGGGAAAGGTTGTGGAGTCGCAGAGACAACCAGGAGGTTGGCTTAGAAGCAGCCATCCTTGAAAGAGTGCGTAATAGCTCACTGGTCAAGTGATTCCGCGCCGATAATGTAGCGGGGCTCAAGCGCACCGCCGAAGTCGTGTCATTCGTACTGTAGCCAGGCCTTCGTGGTCCAGGTGTGCGGATGGGTAGGGGAGCGTCGTGTAGCGGGTGAAGCCGCGGTGGAAACCAGTGGTGGACGCTACACGAGTGAGAATGCAGGCATGAGTAGCGAATCACACGTGAGAAACGTGTGCGCCGGATGACCAAGGGTTCCTGGGTCAAGCTAATCTGCCCAGGGTAAGTCGGGACCTAAGGCGAGGCCGACAGGCGTAGTCGATGGACAACGGGTTGATATTCCCGTACCCGCTTTAACACGCCCAACGTCGAACCCGCTGATGTTAAGGCCGTGAAGCCCCCGGGAAGTCTTCGGACGGACTGGATGGTGGAGCCGCTGAACCAAGGTGGTAGTAGGTGAGCGATGGAGTGACGCAGGAAGGTAGTCCAGCCCAGGCGGTGGTAGTCCTGGGGTAAG
>NZ_JBXAWK010000139.1:0-1878 GCF_057291755.1 Kitasatospora sp. UYEF31 | reverse complement strand
TCGCTCAGTCGTCGCTCGGCGCCTGCGCGTCGCCCGGGAAAGCTGCGACCTCCGGTCGCGCTCCCTCGCTGGCGCTCGGTCGCCCCGTGGTGGTGCGGCGGGGGGCGCTGCGCGCCCATCGACCCCGTTGTCCGCGGCCTTGCCGCGGGCAGCGGGGCACTTTCTCGTTGGGGTGACTCTCCGGGCGTGTCGGAAGGCGTCTCGGGCTCCGGGTTGTCGTACCGGATGAAAATGGGGGCCGGTGTGCCCGCATCCTTCCCGGGGTGTCGGCGGTTAGTGGTCTGTGGACACCAGATCGGAAACATTGACGCTGGTGCGCGACCCAGCGGACCCCACGGCTGTAGCCGCGCAGACACGGAGCATGCGGGTCGTCTTCGGCGGCGGGCAGCAAGGGACACAGCCGGTTCCGGGAGGGTTCCCGGCAGCGGGCGACCCGCCGGTGCCTGGGCAGCGCATGCGATCCGACCCCGCCGACGCCACTACGGAACTGCCGCGCATCCCCGCGGACGATCCCGGCGGCCCCTCGTCGGGCGGCCGGGCCGCCCAGCGGCGTGAGTCGGGCCGGGCTGCGTCGCGCGCCACCAAGCCAAAGGCCGCAGCCGCAGCCACGACGACGCAGGTGTCGAGTGCGGAGGCCGACCTTCAGGCCGGCCGGGGCGCCTTCCAGCTGGGTGTCGTGCTGCTGCCGCTGCGCCTGTTCCTGGGCCTGGCCTCCCTCCTGGAGGGCTTGCGCAAGCTGTACGACCCGGCTTTCCTCGACCCGGCCTCGACTGAGTCCTTCGCGCACAGCATCACCAAACTGCGGGCCGACAGCGTCTTCCCGCCGGTGATGGACCTCGCGGCGAACCACGCGGTCGGCGCGGGCCTGCTGTTCGCCTTCGGGCAGGTCCTCGTCGGCTTCGGCGCGGTGCTCGGCCTGTGGACCAGGTTCGTGGCGATGCTCGGCATGCTGCTGTCGCTCGGTGTGCTGATCGCCGTCGGCGACAACGGCTCCCCGTACCACGCGGCGTTCATCGTCTTCCTGGCCGCGTGGAGCCCGCTGGCCCTGGCCGGGTCGCCGATGTACTCCGCGGACGCCTGGTTGTCGCTTCGCGACTGGCGGGGGCCGATCGTCATCCCCGTGCGGGCCCGACGCCGCAAGCTCGGCTACGGCTCGTTGATCGCCTGTGCGGGCGTCGGCGTGACACTCGTCGTCGGTGCGGTGTTCGGCTCCCCGGCCGTCGACGGGGACCGCCCTGAGCACCCGGACAGCGGCCCGACCGCGCCCGCCGTGCCAGGCGGTGCCGCGTCGCCGGCTCCGGCCGTGCAGGCTCCGACGGTCGTGGAGTCCGCGCCGCCCAGCTCACCGACTGCGGCGGGCAGCCCGGCGGCCACCTCGACCCCGGGCAGCGCGAAGGGCACCGGGAGCACAACGAGCAAGCCACCCACCAGCAGCCCGACGAAGAAGGCGCCCACCACGCAGCAGCGGACCACCAGCACGACAGACAAGAGCGAGGGCGCACCCGCGGCCGCGAAGACCACCAAGAGCAGCACCAGTGGCGGTGGCGGCGGGCCCCTGGGCCCGGGGGCGCCCATCGGCGGCCTGCTCGGCTAGACCGCACCGGACCGGAGAACCGAGCACCGGGGAACCGAGCACCGGAACACCGGAAAACAGAGCAGCCGGAACACAGAGCAGCGGGGGGGGGGGGGGGGGGGGGGGGGGGGGGCCCCCGCCGCCGCCCGGGGGGGGGGGGGGGGGGGGGGGGGGCCCGGGGGGGGGGGGGGGGGCCCGCCCCCCCCCCCCCCGGGCCCCGAAACCCGTGCTCGCGGTGTCCACGAGGCCGCTGCCGCAGCCGTCGCACGCGGAGGGGTGGTGGTCGATGATCAGGTCCGGGTCGG
>NZ_JBXAWK010000138.1:0-1929 GCF_057291755.1 Kitasatospora sp. UYEF31 | reverse complement strand
CAGACTTCGTCTGGTACGTGGGTCCAGGTCGAAGCTGTACGGATCTTCCGTCAGCAGCAGCGGACTTACGACCTGACGGTCGAGGGCATCCACACTTACTATGTGCTGGCGGGGGCCACCCCGGTCCTCGTGCATAACTGTGGCGTTGTTGACGCAGTTCATGCGGAAGCAGAGGCTGTTGCGGACCTTTCAGGCTCTCAGCGCCCGCAGGTGATTGAAGCTTTGCAGGTTCCCGGACATGCTCCCATCGTGGCTCATAGTGATGGAGGGGCAGGCATTCGACGGGTGCATCCAGCCATCCAGGGCATCCTCGATTCCATCCCGACCGCTGCGCGCGGGAATAATCACGGAGGTTGTGGTTTGGTGCAGTGCTTGACGGAAGCTCTGGACGCCGGTCTCGATCCGACTGGATCCACCGCTGCGGCCACCGTGGGGCGCACCAGAACGAACAAGAATTTCCAAAAACTCATTGGGCCGTGCCAGAGTTGCCAGGTGTTCGTCGAGCACTTCAACATTGACTTCAGGATGGCAAGGTAGATGCCTCGTTTCTCCCTAGAGGTAGAGAGCACTCTTCGGCAGTCTGGCTGGCTCCCTCATCGCCGAGCTGACCTCGCGCAATGGAAGGCGACGCTGTCAGATTTCACCTGGCATGCCGCGGCGGAGAAATTTCTCCAAGAGTTTGGTGGCATCCAAGTAGACATCAGCGGGCCTGGAATCACCTGCGCGCGGGAGCCATTCCAGTTCGACCCGGAGCTTGCCATCGGAGAGGAGGAGAGATTTGCGGAGCTCTCTGAAAAGTTCGACCGTGCATTCTTCCCGCTGGGGGAAGTGGGGCAGGGAGAGTTTTTCCTGGCAATCGATGAAAAGGGCGTCATCTATCTCGTTGGGGCCTGGGCGCTAAGGCTGGGCGTCGGGGACTTGGCGCTGGAGCGTCTCATCAGGGGGATTTCTGCGGAAAGGCTCGACCTGCCAACCGGAAACACTCCGTAACCTCATCACGCCCAGTGCAGGCGGATGCCATGGGCGCCCGCGCACTATCGTGAGAAATAGCGGGAAGTCTCGGAGTGCAGTAAGAGTTGGTGCTTAGATAAGCCGTAGGGGCCCCACCGGATCGTTTTCCGGTGGGGCCCCTACGGTGTCTGACGGCAGTAGTTGACGGCAACGTCAGCGAACGGGGGCTGCACAGGACGGCGGGTCGTCCCCGTTGTTTGGCTGGTTGGCGGTCTCGGTGGAGCAGTGGAGCGTGCGGCCGAGAAGGTCGATGGCGTCGCGCTGGAGTCGGATCCGGACGTGGGCGTAGACGGTGGCGGTGACGCCGATGTGGGCGTGGCCGAGGAGTTCTTTGATCACGACGAGTTCGACGCCCTGCTCCAGGAGGAGTGTCGCGGTGGAGTGCCTGAGGTCGTGGAAGCGGATACGTCGAAGCCCTGCCCGATTGAGGAGGGAGCGGAATCGGCGAGTGAGGTTCGCAGGGTCGATCGGCCCTCCTCCCGGGGTGGTGAAGACGAGGCCGCTGTCCTTCCAATCTCCGACTGCCGCCGCACGTTCTCCTTCTTGACCTTCACGGTGATCCTTCAATGAGTGGGTGCACTGGATGGGGAGAGCAATGCGCCTTTCGGACGCGCGGGTCTTGGTGGGCAGGGAGGTCAGACCGCCGGTCTGAGTGCGCTGGAGGGTGCGGCGGATGCTGGCGGTGCCGGCGCTGAGGTCGAGGTCCTCCCAGTGGAGGCCGAGGAGTTCGCCCTTGCGCAGGCCGGTATGGAGAGCGAGTTCGTACAACGCGTGCAGGCGGTCGCTGCGGGCGGCAGTGAGGAGCTGGCGGGCCTCATCGGTGGTTACGACCTGGGTCGTAATTAGGGTCGGGGCATCCTGGCATGGCTGGTCGGCTGGTGGGTGATCACCGCACGGCGGCGCGGTCGGAGACCAGGG
>NZ_JBXAWK010000137.1:0-1937 GCF_057291755.1 Kitasatospora sp. UYEF31 | reverse complement strand
CCGACGATCCAACCACACGCCGCAGCAGGACCTCACACGCCGTCACGGAAACGCGTCCTGCATCACGCTCCGATTACCCGCTGAATGTTTACGTCGTGATGCCTGGTTCCGGCTCGTGCCGCGCGGTGCTGTTCTGCCTGATCAGAGCATGTGCGGCCGGTTGGGCCGTGGCGGTTCGTGTCGCGCCGTCCGGAGGCGTCCGTCCACCGGCCGTCCACCGGGGCGGTTCCTGGCAGAGCCCAGCAGGCGGACTGCGGGGCTTGTCTCATCTGCACAAGTCCCCTCATGCCCGGCCGACCAGCCCGGACGTCACATAGGTGACGGTGCATCAGGTTGTCGCGGATCGTCGAAGTCGGCCTCCAGCCGCAGCCGCCCGCCCAGCGCGGTGATGTACGAGGTGATGGTGTCGATCTGCGGGGCTGCCTGGCCGCTTTCGATCTGGGCGACGCGGGCCTGGCTGACGCCGAGTTCGGCGGCCAGCCGGCGCTGACTGTAGCCGCGGGAGCGGCGGGCCTGGGCGAGGAACGCCGCGTACGCGGGCCGTGCCGGCGCGGCTGTGATGGTGGGGTCGGGATTCATGTACGGGACCTCCGGGTCAGTCGACGCTGCCGCGCGGGGCGATCCACACATGCGGCTGCCGGGTAGCCTGGGCGACAGTCTCGAAATCCGCGTCGTAGTGCAGCAATGTCAGCCCCGTCAGCTCCGCGACGGCGGCGGTGAGCAGATCGACCGCGCCGGGGCCCTGGTGGCGGCCGACCTCGACGAGTTTGTTCTGGACCTGTCGGGCGCGGGCCAGGGCCCGGTCCGGGGTGGCAGTCCAGGTAAACGCCTCGGTCAAGTAGTGGTCCAGCAGCTTGCGCTCGGGGTGGCTGCCCGCCGCGCGGACCAGTTCCAGTTCGGTGACCTCGCATACGGCGATGGTGCCATCGGCGACCGCGTCCGCCCAGCTGCGACGGAGCTCGGGCAGGCGGAACAGTCGGTTGCAGGCGCTGGTGTCGATGAGGTACGACGGGCTCACGCGACGCGGGCCCGCGCAGCGTCGGCGTCGGTGTCGGCGGTCATCTCGGACAGCCGCTGCAGCGCGGCACGGCGCTGGTGGACGGCGCCGATGGCGATGTCGATGGCCTTGTCCAGGGTCTGGGCGTCGTCGTCGGTGCGCAGGAGGTTTTTGGCCTCGGCGAGGCGTTCGTCGTCGATCTCGATGGTGATCACGGCCATGGGTCCTCCGGGTGCGGGCAGGGGACACCCAGCGGCATCCGATAAGGAAAAGCTTATCACTGGCCGGCTGGATGGAGCCGGACCCGCACGGGCGGCAGGCCACCTGCCTTCTCGCAGGCCCCGTGGCCGCACGGGATCGACGACACCAGCGCGGCCAGTGCCACTGGGATACCGGCGCGCCGAGCCCGGACCGACGACGCGGGCGACTGCGGGCGGCGGGCACGCACTGGAACGTCGTCAGCCCCCATGGAACGGCATATCGCCGGTTAGCGGTTCGCACAACAGACAGCCGAGCGAGCAGACGTCCGACGCAGCGGTCACTGCCCGCCCGAGGCCCCACGCCGACGACATGTACGGCGGCGTGCCGACAGCTCGGTCGATCTAGATCAGCCGCGGCGGCGAGCCCGCCCCGCGCGGGATCGCGCTACCGAAATCGAGCATCTTCACGACGCCACCGTCGAGGAGCATCACATTGGCCGCCGTCGCGCGTCAGCCCTTCAGCGCCGCGTCCAGCTTCGCGGACTGCTTGGTGACCAGCGCCGCGTCGGGCAGTTCGTTCGTCGCGCCGCTCATGTTGTGCCTTGACCATTCTGAGAGGGCGTTTACCCAGGAAAAGACCCATGGGAGGCTTTTACCTCTGCTCCAGCTTGTGCTGTATGCCTGATTAGTTGAACTTGTCCTAACCTGCGGCGGGAGGACGCCTGTCCGTCTCCGGTGGT
>NZ_JBXAWK010000136.1:0-2145 GCF_057291755.1 Kitasatospora sp. UYEF31 | reverse complement strand
GTTCTTCAAGAACATCATGCGAAAGCGCTCGGCCATCCCCACCCGAAGTCATGACTTACTCCTACCGCAAACCATCAAAGATGTCTAGATACTTGCAATATGCTTGGTATGCGTCCGTGTGCGGCCCTTCCGGGGCTGACCCTAGGTAAGACTTCCTAGAACTAAAACACTCGCCTCCGCGAGTCCTTCACGGGGCTTGTGGGGGCTTTCTTGTTGAGGGGTTATATTTGGCAGAAATGTGGATGCCCGGTGCCGACCGTAAGTCGATCGGCAATACGGGCTCTATGAACGGCGGTCCGTCTCGGGCCGTCTGGCACATCACGTGGGACAAGAACGGCAACAAGCCGCTAGTACCCTATGAAACCCTCAGGTCTTACTTCTCTACTGGAGGTGCGGGAGTAGCGCCAACGCTGCTGTGGGACCCGTTTACGGGGCGCGTCACTCAGTTTTTCCCCGCTGATTCGCGGGCGCTTGCACTAGCCAACAGCGGCAGTCTGACGACGAACCGTACGGGCCGGTACTGCGTGCAGATTGAGATTCTGTTCTTCCCCGGTTGCATCGTTGACGGACGCACTTACAACTCTGTTGCGGAAACCCCTAGGGCTGGTCTGGACAACATCGTTAATTGGCTTCGGTCCCTCGGTATTCCGGACTCCTGGCCGAGCGGTCAGCCGACGTCCTTCGCTCAGTCTGGCCACAGTCGGAACGCAGGCACGTGGACGGCTAACGCCGGCCACTACGGACACGTCAACGTGCCCGGAAACGATCACACCGATCCGGGTCCGCTCGGGAACATTTTCGGGGGAGGTTCTACGCTTCCGCCGGAAGGCCGGCCCGAGGTCAACGTAAATGCTTTGATTGCTGCGGCTCGGAGTAATCCTCCGGCCAACGGAACGCCAGTCACCTACGGTCCGACGATCATTGTTGAACGGGCCCTACGCGATGAGGGGCTACTCAGCTCTTCCTACGTAGATGGTCACTTCGGTTCGACCACTGTTGATGCGTATGCCGCTTGGCAGCGGCGACTAGGTTACTCAGGCTCGGATGCCGACGGTATCCCCGGAGCAACGAGCCTTAAGCGGCTCGGAGACAAGTACGGATTCAACGTCACCTAGAAAGAGGTTTCATCTGATTTGGTTTCAGCGAAACGCGATCTATCTCTACACGGTCGCTACTACGGTCCTCGTGCTTGTAGCAAATTATTGGGCTAGTACGCCGGTTGCACTGATCCTCGGTGTAGTAGGCGCTGTGCTCGGTGTGGGTGCGAACACGACTCAGGTCGCTAAGGCGGACCGTGACGCGGACGTGTCCGCGGCTCTGTACGAGGACGTGCCGGACAAGTAGAAGGACACACAGAAGCGGGGCACCCCTCATGGGGTGCCCCGCTTTTTGCGTTTCCGGTCAGTCGTCAAAACCGCCGCGGCCGGTACTGACCTCGTGTGTAAGGTCCTCAAGCATTTGCCATTCTTCCGCCGGACGCGTCGCGTTCTTGAGGCCACCGCTTGTTGCGGTGAGTAGAACCCGTTCGAGAAGTTCTAGTTCGTCCTCGGTGAAGCACTTCCACCGTTGTACGCGCGCCTCCGAAGGAAGAGGGGGACGAAGTATCCCGTAGATTGGATCGTATCTCCTGTGAACCTGATCATCCGTCACGTAACCAGAGTAAGCGCATGTTTAGTGTTCTCTCTGGCGTTTGGATAAAGATCAAACGGGACACCCTGTTTGGGGTGCCCCGCTTGCATGTTTCTTGATCAAGTCATATACGAATCTTGGTCACTCTTTGCTATAGCACTCTTCGCAACCAACTTTTGGTTGCCCTTCATCCCGATGATCCGGGCACATTTCGTGAACGCTGATCAGATCCGAAAAGTATTAATCTTCGACTTTGTAACCTTCGGCCGCCTCTTCCGCTTCGGCCAACGAATACTGAATCTCAATACATCCTTCATCGCTGAAAACGCCCCACTCGACAGACATGAAATCTTTTCCTTTCAGGTGTCAGCCAAAGTCGCCTAGGCGATCGTCCCATGCGTCCCCGGGAAGCTTCTTCAACCGTAACTATTTAGGGGTCTCAGCTGGCCGTGGGCAGCATCCACGGCCGCCCGGCGAAGAGGTCACGTAGGGCGGTCAGCGGATCGATGCCGTGCT
>NZ_JBXAWK010000135.1:0-2225 GCF_057291755.1 Kitasatospora sp. UYEF31 | reverse complement strand
GTTGGTCTTCGGGCGGCTGTGGCGCCCGTGCGCCACCCAGGCACCGCGGCATTTGTGGCCCGGGCGGTGGGGGGCGGGGGGGCGCCGTGGGCGCTCGCCCGGTTGGCTGCCCGGGGCGGGGTGTACCCCCCGGGGGGGCGGCGGGGTCTGCCCGGCGCCCCTCCGGTCACTCTACTGACGCAACGTCAGAACTGACTGTTCCGGAACGGCTCCTTCGGCTTGCCCAGGTTCGGGTTGCCGAGGACGTCCTCGGAGGAGACCGCGTAGATGCCGTGGTTGGTCAGCACCCATGCGATGTTGCGGTCCCACTCCACGTACACGCCATGCGTCTGGTTGCCCTTGGCCCAGTCCGGGAACGCGCCGTTCTCGGTCGGCCAGTCCTTCGTCTTGGTGCCGAAGGCCTTCGGGACGAAGTACGCCTCGATCTCGGGCTTCGCCGGGTTCTTCACGTCGAAGAACTGCGCTCCGGCGTTGTAGAAGCCGTACGAGAGAACACCCGTCTCGTGCTTGCCGGGGTTCGTGTAGTAACCGGTGCGCTTCGGGCCGAAGCTGCCGCGGCGCTGGCAGTAGTCGGACATCCCGGAGGCGCGCGGCGGGGTCGGGCGGGGGAGCTGCCCGACGATCCGCGGGTTGGTGGCGTCACGCGCGTCGATCTGGAAGATCGGCTTGTACGGCTCGTAGCAGTCCTCGGTGAGGGGGTAGCCGGAGACGTAGATCATGCCGGTCCGCTCGTACTGCGACACGTCGATGTTGTCGCCCTCCGTGCCGGCCACCGACGGCGGCAGGTCGAGGTGCGCGAGCTGCTTCATCTTCGCGGGATCGGAGATGTCCAGGACCGTCAGGCCCAGGCCGCCCTGGATCGCGAAGCCGTACTTCCCGCCCTGCTCGACCGGCTTCGGGATGAACAGCGGCATGCGCGCGCCCATCCACGAAGTGCGGTTGCCGCAGCGGGCGTTCTTCTTGTAGGCCTCTTCCTCGCCGACCACCTGGCCGGGGAGGTGCCAGGTGTCCAGGAGCCTGGGCTTCGCCGGGTCGGACATGTCGTACGACTGGTAGCCCGCCGAGTGGAGGTTCGTCGGGTATTCCGTGTTCGCGTACGTGTCGTTCGGCGCGACCGCGATGAACATGTACTTCCCGCCGTCCCAGTACGGGACGTCGAGCGATCCGGAGCCCTGCTGCGGCTTCGTGAGGTCGGACTTCAGCGGGTCGGCCTGGGTGGAGTCGGTGCTGACGGTCGAGACCAGCTGCCAGTCCTTCTTCATCGGGCCGTTGAGCTTGTAGACCTTGAAACCCTTGAGGCCGGTCTTGGCGCGCAGCGCCGCGACACCCGCCGGGTTGCCGTACTTGTCGTGGCCCGGCTCGTCGGTCAGCTCGGAGATCTGGCGCTTGTCCTCGAAGGACATGACCATGACGTACGAGTTGAGGGACTTGCTCCACTGGATGGTGGACGCGCCCCAGTAGTCGTTGGCCGCCCACGTGCCGTTGGCCTTGGACTCGTCGCCGCCGACGTCGTCGCGGCTCATCTTCTCGACGACCTTGACGTTCTTGACGTCGGTGATGTCGTAGACGCGACCCTCGGAACGGTCGTACTGGAACAGGTAACGGCGGCCGTTGAAGTCGACGATGTTCTGCCACGTGTGGAAGAAGTCCGGCGTGAAGTCGGCTCCCTCGTAAGCGGCTTCGACCTTCACGTTCTTGGTGTACGACTTGCTGTCGTAGTCATCCTTGCGCCCCGGGAACGGGTGCGGGTTCTCCTCGTCGAGGGGAGTGGACGCCGGGCTGAGGAAGCTCTTGTCGAGCTGCATCCCGTACGACTTCGGGTCGGCCGGCTGCGGCCGCCGGTCCTCGCACGCGTCGAGGATGTTCGGGTCCGTCGCGGCGACGGGGGCCGCCGCGGCGGAGCTGGTCTTCAGCGGGGAGTTCGACTTCCCACTGCCGGGGAGGGCCGTGAGGGAGGCCATCGCAAGCAGGGCTGTGGTGGCGAGCGCGCCGTATCTGACGCGTCTGGACACCGTGGGGACGGCGATACGCATAGGGGACAGTCCTTCCGACACAAGGGGTGGTGGTGACGGGGCTGTGCTGTACGGCGTTTTTGCGCAGGGCGGGGCCGTGGGGGGGGGGGGGCGGGCCCCCCCCCCCCCCCCCCCGGGGGGGGGGGGGGGGGGGGGGGGGGGCGGCGCCCCCCCCCCCCCCCGCCCGACAGGGACCCGCAGGGGCCCGGACCC
>NZ_JBXAWK010000134.1:0-2248 GCF_057291755.1 Kitasatospora sp. UYEF31 | reverse complement strand
GTGGACGTTCAGGTCCTTGGCCATCTGGCGGATCACCGGTTTGGGCTCGGTGGTGCGGTACATCCGGATCGCGCGTTCGCGCAACTCCAACGGGTTCTTTCTCGGTGCGCTCATGACGCCGGTTCCTCTCATGTGACCATCAGGCCATGGTGAGCAACCTCCCGCATCTCGAGGGAACCTCAGTTGCCACCGGACCAGTCCGGGATTTTATCGTCGACACAAAGACAGGCGGCGTCGGCGTCCAGACTCGGCCTCACCGGATTTCTTCCCGTCCAGCGGCGCCAGCCACCCAAAGTGGCCGGAACACGTTCTCGTAGTACGCCGCCTGGACAGGGCACGGAGCGTGGGGCGAAGCGGCGAAGCGGCGGACCGGAGCGCTCAGGACCGCACGGGCCAGGGCGGAGAAGTACAGTTCCACCTGGTTGAGCCAGGAGGCGTGCGGCGGGGTGAAGTGCAGTGTCCGGCGCGGGTGTCGGGCGAACCAGGCCCCGGTGTGCCCGGCGGCCGTGTGCGACCGTCAGGACCGGCTGGCCCGGGACCGCTCCGGGCCGGGCGCCGTCCTGCTGCCGCCGCCCCGCACCCGGGGGCTCCTGACACCGCAGGCGGGACGCCAGTGCTGTTCGGCCCTGCGCGGACGGGCGCAGGGCGAGGACGGTGGCACGTATCGGGCCCAAACGGCGACCACACCCGCGGACACGCCACAACCCCTCCGTCGGCTGGCGGACACCGCGGCCCTGACGATTCGGAGCGCCGCGTGCACCCTGTCCTGCCTGAGCCCGGCGTCCTGGCCGCCTACGACACTTCCCCCGGTGCCCAGGAAGCGCTGGAGTGGGCCGCCCGCACCGCCGCCGAGGCCAAACTCCCGCTGCACCTGGTCATGGCCGTTCCCGCACCCGGCCCCGGCCGCCCCGGCGGCGCGGAGCACCGGCCGCTGCGCGAGGCCGCCGGCGACCTGCCCGCCGTCGACTTCGCCGTCGCCCAGGCCCGCGCCACCGGTGCCACACTCGCCCTTGTGCACGCCTGGACACTGCCCCAGTACGCCGCCCGGACGGCGATCCCCCTGCGCGGCGGCATCCACGCCCGGGCCGACTGGGAGGACCTGACCGTGGAGGAGATCCTGCGGGGCGTACGCGCCGAAGCCCCGGACGTCACCGTCCAGGCGGTCACCACCACCGGCACCCCCGCCCACGCCCTGATCCAGGCCGCCGCCCACGCTGGCCTGCTGGTGGTCGCCGGCCACCGCCGCGCCGGCGCCCTCCCGCTGCCGCTGGGCCCCACCACCCACACGGTGCTGCACCACGCGCCATGCCCCGTCGCAGTGGTGCCGGTCCGCCACGCGGTGCCGCTGTCCAGCGACACGCACGGAAACCACCCGTCCGGGTGACCTCGCGCTCAGCCTCACCGCGGGACCGGGCCACCGCCTAGGCTGCCGTACGTCACCCCGGACCCCGGTGGCCGACCGCTGTACCGTCGGCCCCGGCACACCGCTGTTTCCGGGGCCCCGTTCCCGGGGGCACCACCATGGACCAGAACACCTTCCCCACCGGCCCCTCCGTCCTACCGCTGCCGCCGGACGGGGCCAACGACCGCGGGTGGGCGACCCTCCACACGGCGGACGGCTGGAGCGTGGTGGCCTTCCACGGCGAGATCGACCTCACCTCTGTCTCGGCCGTGGGCGCCTGCCTGGACGCCGCCACCGCGCCGGACAGCGCCCGGGTGGTGGTCGACCTGCGGCCCGCCAGGTTCCTGGACTCCAGCGCCCTGTGGCTGCTGGACCGGGCCCGGCGGCGCGTCCGCGACCGGCGCGGGGTGCTGCGGCTGGTGTGCACCCGGCCGCTGCATCTGACGATGCTGCACATCACCGGCCTGGCCGCCGACCTGCACCCGGCCGCCACGATGGACCAGGCCATCGCCGAAGGGCCGCCCGTCGGCGCGTGACCTCGGGCGTGACGTCGGGCGGAGAGGCCACACCGAACAGTGGAAGCGTTACGGCGGTAACTCATCGTGACTTCCCGTCCGGACAGGGCACCGGCATGGCCCCGTGCCCACGCCGTCCGCTGGCGGTTGCACCGTTGTCCCCCGCCGGGGAAGTCCTCGTCCGCGCGGCGATGAGCCCCGTCCGGTCGGCGCACCGGCTTAGGGCCTGTTCTGAATTCAGATCACAACCGGGTTGTTTGTCCTCCGCTCGGATATGTGAACTGGTAGCACGGATGTATGGGACGTGGTGACCTGACTGATGGCGAGTGGG
>NZ_JBXAWK010000133.1:0-2299 GCF_057291755.1 Kitasatospora sp. UYEF31 | reverse complement strand
ACCGTCCCGCACCCCGACCAGCCGCTGACCACCGGTCACCGGCCGTCACCCCATGCCCGGAACCGTCACACGACGTGAACCCGCTGAATGTTTACCCTGCAAGGTCTCTACGACGAAATTCCTGAACTCGATCAGGGCGGCGGCCACGGCCGATGCGCTGAGGTTCCCCTCCTCTCCGACCGGTTGCATGAAGCAGACGCACAGCGGGCAGCCGACGGGCTTCCCCCGATGACTCGGGAGGATGCCCGCGACCTTCTCCAAGGCGGGGAGATGACAACCCATGCCGTTCACTACGATGACACGTCGAGGTACCCCCAGGGTGCCTACGTTGACGCGTGCGACTCCTGCCGACCGGTCATCGATTATCTTGGCGTCAAACACGTCCCTCTTCCATGACGATCCGACGAGGAAATGCGTTGTCTGCTGAACGTTTCCCAGATGATGTCTCGAAAATTCTGCGCGCGGCAGGCTGGTTCCCCGGCCGTGATGTGAGCGCCGAATTCTCCGACTGGATCTCTGCGATGGATCAGCAGATGCAAGACAAGGAGGTCCCGGGCGAGGTATTCCCCGAGCTGCGGGACGCCCTGGCCGAATTTGGCGGCCTCGCAGTCGAACAAATGGGTCCAGGGGTGAATATCCGCCGGTACAGCTTCGCTATCGGCGACTCTCCGCCGGGGCTCAACGCCGCCGATACGGAGGAATTCAGGGACTGGCTCGGTGAGTTGACCTTCGATTTCGGAAGTACAGCAGACGGATTCAGCGACCTGATCATGGGCGAAAGCGGAAAGGTCTACCTCTTCCACCCGGTCGGCGGGCTCTCTTATCAAGGTGACTCCATCGATGAAGCACTCATCATGCTCATCCGCGGGGTCAAGGGGGAAAAAGTAGAGATTCCGGATATCCCCGGCCCCGCCGAAAGGCAGCGAAACGAAGAGGACGCAACCTACGGCCCCCTCCCCGTCCCCGCGGACTTCCTCCCCGCCACGGCGGGAAGCATGGCATGCGGCGACTACGTATACAGCCATACGAGCGCTAAGGGCGATGGCGAACCCGACCTCCACCCGTTGTTGCAGAGCTTCTTCGACGGTTTGTCTGCCAGATCCCGTGAGCCCGGGATGGGCCGCTGTGCCGAAGCGGTACTCGTCTCCAACATGCTGTGGGAGATGCAGGAGGACTGGGGGGACCGGGTGATGGGCTCCGAGTGGGCTCGCGAGTATTTCCAGCGGTACAACACCGCGGTGACCGTCCGCCGGATCCGCGAAAAGGGCGACCCCACACACGGCACCTACCAACCCCCGTGCCGCGCGTGCGCCGCGATGCTGGACCACTTCGGGATCGAGGCCCACGAAGTATGAGCACCCCCACGCCCCTCAGCATCGGCACCAAACTCGCCCTGTCCGGCGCCGCACCCGGCGGACGCGACGAAAGCCGGGCCCGGTTCTGGCGATTCCAACTGTCCGCGCACTACTCACGGAGCGGCCAGAGTCACACCGTCCCCTCCGCGGTCGTGGAGATCTGGGCGGAGTACGGCGGAATGCACGTCGAACAGCGCGGCGCGGGTGCGGAGTTCGCGCTCCCGTCCTTCACCGTCGACCCGACCACCGCACTGCACACCACCGGGTTCTGCGCCGCCTTCGGCAAGCGCCTGGGACACGCGGTAGCGCCGCTCGGGAACCTCCAGGACGGCGCGGCGTTCCTGATGGCCGACGCGACAGGGCGGGTCTTCTCCGCGGACCACACCGGCGAATACTTCCTCGGCGCGGATATCAACGCGGCCCTCAACACCCTGGTCGCCGGCAGCGCCATGCCCAGAGTGCGCGAGGACGGCACCTGGTGAACTGAACGACCGTCAGCCACCGAGTCGCTTCAGGTCACCCTCGTGATCAATGTCGTACGGCTCCGCCACATCAGCGCACTCGATGAGGCGGAGCCGTCCGGCGTTCCGGGCGAGCACAGCCCTGGCGCCCTCGTCGCCGACCGCGTTGTCGCGGACCTCGGGCCACCAGTTCCGCCCGAACAGCACCGGGTGGCCGCGCTTCCCGTCGTACGAGGCCGCCAGCAGGTCGTCCGCACCAGTGTGCGCCGCCAGGAGCCGCGCCACCGCCTGCGCCGTCACCCCCGGCATGTCGACCAACGCCACGAGCGCACCCGTACCGCCGGCTTCTGCCCTTTCAAGCGCCGCGAGGCCCGCGCGCAGGGACGAGCCCATGCCGGTTTCCCAGCTTTCATTGCGTACGGGATGACAAGCGGTCAGGTCGGCTCTCGCTTCGACTTCACCGGCCGCCGCACCCAGGACGAC
>NZ_JBXAWK010000132.1:0-2387 GCF_057291755.1 Kitasatospora sp. UYEF31 | reverse complement strand
CGCGTGGTGGTGCGGCTGGGACGCTGCGCGCCCTCGCCTCGCGTGGTGGTGCGGCTGGGACGCTGCGCGCCCTCGCCTCGCGTGGTGGTGCGGCTGGGACGCTGCGCGCCCTCGCCTCGCGTGGTGGTGCGGCTCAGCGGTGGGCGCGACTGTTGACGGCCTCCGCGGCGGCCAGCTCCGGTTCGCCGGCGATCACGGCTTCCACCAGGCGGCCGTGGTCGACGTACCGCGCGTGCTCCATGTCGGGGCCCACGTCGTAGCGCAGGTGCGCCCGCAGGACGTCGCCCAGGTCCGCGTACAGCCCGGCCAGGACTTCGTTGTGCGCGGCGGAGACGATGGTGTGGTGCAGCGCGGCGTCGTTCTCCACGAACTGGTCGAGGTCCCCGGACTTCCACGCGGCTTCGCGGCGGTCGAGTCCGGCCCGCAGCTGGGCGATGTCGGACTCCGTACGGCGCTGCGCGGCCAGGCGCGCGGCGTGTGCCTCCAGGGCGTCACGGAGTTCGGAGACCTCGGCGGGTTCGGCGTCCTTGAAACGGCGGCCGAGGACCCCGGCCAGTTCGCTGGTCGCCCGGACGTACGTGCCCGAGCCCTGCCGGATGTCCAGGAGTCCGCCGTGGGCCAGCGCCCGGACCGCCTCGCGCACGGTGTTGCGGGCGACACCGAGCTGTCCGACCAGTTCGGGCTCGGCGGGGATGCGTGTTCCGACCGGCCACTCCCCCGAGGTGATCTGGGTGCGCAGCTGGGCGATCACCTGGTCCACCAGCGGGGACCGGTGTGGCGAGGTCAGAGCCATAGGCGTTCCTTAGAAGTACGGGGCTGCCCGGCGGTGGCGCGGGGCCGTGCCCATGATGGCGCACTGCGGGCGGGGAGCCCGGGTACATGTTTCCCAGAAGTCATCCCATGATTCTATGATTCTCCCTATGCCCGTCCCCGTGTCACCTGTCCCCGTGTCACCTGTCCCCGCCCCTGCCGTCCCCGCCCCGGCCGTCCGGAAAGCGGCGTCCGCGGCGGCTGCTTCCCCGCCCGTACCGCGCTGGCTGGGTCCGTTGGTCGTCGTCGGCCTGATCGCCGTGGCGTTCAACCTGCGCCCGGCCATCACCAGCCTCGGCGCCTTCCTCCAGGAAGTCCGCGGCGACCTGGGGATCAACGGCACGCTCGCCGGGTTCCTGACCGCGCTGCCCGACCTGTGCTTCGCGGGTGTCGGCCTGACCGCCCCGGCCCTGGCCCGGAAGTTCGGCCCGGGGCGTGTGGTGCTCGTCGGCATGACCGCGATCGCCGGCGGCCTGGTGCTGCGGGCGTTCTCCCCGAACGCGGTCGTGTTCATCGGCACGAGCCTGCTGTCGCTGGCCGGTATCGCCGTCACCAACGTGCTGATGCCGGTGCTGATCCGGCGCTTCTTCCCGCAGCGCATCGGCACCATGACCGGCGTGTACGCGATGGCACTGTCCGTGGGTTCGGCCGTACCGGCTGCACTGACGGTGCCGATCGCGCACGGCCTCGACCAGGGCTGGCGGGCCGGCCTGGGCATGTGGGCGGTGACCGCTGTGGTCGCCGTACTGCCGTGGCTGGCGCTGCTGCGCGACACGAGGTCGACGGCCGGGCACCTGCCGGGCGAGGGCGGGCCGGGTTCCGCGGCGCGTAGGCACATTCCGATCACTCACCTGGGGCGCAGCCGTACGTCCTGGGCTCTCATGGTCTTCTTCGGACTACAGGCCACCGGCGCGTACGCGGCGATGGGCTGGATGCCGCAGATCTACCGGGACGCCGGAATCTCCGCCGGTCTGGCGGGGGTACTGCTCGCGGTGATGCTGCTGGTCGGCGTGCCGCTGTCGTTCGTCCTCCCGGCGCTGGCCGCGAGAAGGGACAACCAGGTGCCGTTCGCGGTGGTCCTGGGTGTGTGCGGACTGGCCGGCTACGCGGGCCTGGCGTTCGCCCCGGCCGGAGCGCCGTGGGTCTGGACGATCCTGCTCGGCCTGTCCAACTCGGCGTTCCCGCTGGCCATCACCATGATCGGCCTGCGGACGAAGACCGGGACCGGGACGGTCGCCCTGTCGACTTTCGCGCAGAGCTTCGGGTATCTGCTGGCCGTCCCCGGGCCGGTCCTGGTCGGCACGCTCTACGACTGGACCGGCGGCTGGGGTGTGCCGCTGGGGTTCCTGGCGGCGCTGCTGCTCCCGCAGATGGTCGCGGGGGCGTTCGCGGGCCGGAACAGGTTCGTGGAGGACGAGATCCAGCCGGTCCCCCAGGACACGGCCGCGGGGGGGGGGCCCGCGGGGGGGGCCCCCCCCCCCCCGGGGCCCCCCCCCGGGGGCGCCCCCCCCCCCCCCCCCCCCCCCCCCCCCCCCGCCGGGGGGGGGGGGGGGGGCGGGGGGGGCGCCCCCCCCCCG
>NZ_JBXAWK010000131.1:0-3119 GCF_057291755.1 Kitasatospora sp. UYEF31 | reverse complement strand
TGCTGCTGAGCGTCGGTCACAAGATCAATCTACCGGCCAGGCAAGACCACTCCGCACCAGACCGCAGCTCACCGACCATCCAAAACAGTCACTACCAAAGTCCGTCCGGTTCTGTGTTTGGATGCTCGGCTACAACATCACGGTTAACGGTCATCACTGCACCAACAAACCGACTACCGACTTTGACGAGAACGCGCATGTCTCGGTCTTCATCAAAGTAGAAGTCAGCTACATCAAGTTCTTTGCCTGGAGTGCTGATCTTTTTGAAACGGGCAAGATAATCCGGATTGAACGCCACAGACTCACGGCGCTTCTCCAAACGCTCTAGAAGCTCATCACAGGCATTCCAGACACCATCGGGGGTTGCGTACCGGCAGGGGTGAACATGGGCGCGACAGTGCCCGTCACGTCCTTTGCTGACACGGCCGTTCCGGTGACCTGTGGAGAGAACGTCAAAGAGTCACCCGGAAAATAGGCAAACATTCCGATGCCTTGTCCGTCTGCGCTTTCGTGTGGCGCGTCACGGCGCGCAACGACATCTTTCTTAGCCGCGGTATAGATACCGGTTGCCGCTTCGCGGTCAACCCACACAACAGCCGGCCTGATAATCCCGGACACGGACGCGAGGGGTTCCCAGTCGGATCCAACCGTGTAGCAGTCAGTAGCGAGGAAAGACACGCGCTTACGCGTAAACGTGAATCGGACGTACGGCACAGGTGATCCCTTAGGTAGGAAAGCCAGAGCGCTCCCGAGCGCTCTGGCAATCCAATCCGACCTACCCGTTACCGTAAAGGATGGATCATTCATTCCAGCTGCGAGCCGTTACCGCTCCCGCGCGAAGCATCCCTACCACCTCGGCCGGCGTGCGCGCCTTATCGTCGTTCCAGTCCGTGAGAGCGAAATACTGATGAACCTTGAATGCCTTTGTCACCAACTCAAACAAATGGCCCTCTTGCCTGTACGGAACTATCGGGTACATGTCACCCGAGGGCGCTGAGGGGTCGCAACAGGCACACGCTTTCCACTCTTCTACGAGTCCGGACGCTTCGGATAGCGCCCCGACAAGGCAGTAAGACCCGTCCGAGCGCTTGTAAGCGCCTCTTGCCAACCCACCATTTTCGATCAGGTCGGCAGCTTGAGACAGAATGTCAGGCAAACGGCTACGGATTGCCTGACGCGTTACCAGCTCGGGCGGAACCATTTTTACTTCAGTCACAGTCTGCTTCTTTCAGAAAGGCGCACAGCGCCACAACAAACAGCGTTCCCAGTGTGCCGGCCACGTAGCCGAGCATAATTCCCGTAATCAAAGGAGATTCCCGCATGCTTGCTCGATCTGCTCAACCTCGTACAAGACGAACTTTGCCCGCTTGACAGCGGCCTTAGGGTCCGTGACAGCCCCGAGTACAGCGCCCGCGATCAAGGCGTTGCGCGCGGAGGTGTACAGCGGATTGTGAGAGTGCGCGTTAAGCATTTTCAGTGCCTTGTCCATCGCTGTCTTAGCCACAGCAGCCCCCATCACTCGATTTTGCTTCGCGAAAAGGGCCCCGGTTGCCCGGGGCCCTTCATCAATCAAGTTCGTCTTGCACTACTCGGTAAAGCACGACCGATTGCACACAGTCTCGGTCTTGTCGCACCACTGCCTGTGTATGTGGTAGAGATTCTGAGCCGCGGACCGTTCTATGTCCGCGCACTCTCCGCACACGTCCGCTACCAGAATTTGACCGTGCGTCGGACAGCACGCCCGAGGTTCCCCCGAGCTGTCCGCTACGTACACCGGTCCGGTTACGTACCCGAACACCGGTCGCCACGTTGTTGACACGTCGCTCCCTGTCATGGCGCAACGGTCCGGCCCATCCGAACCGCTCCCACTACCGCTTCCGACCTGTTGGCCTGTGGCGATGATCAGAGCTTGCATGACACACTGCACGCGTGTCAATGACCTAAAAAATACTGGACAGAGCACCCAAACAGCATGATCAAGGGGCAAAACACCTAGTCAAGGACTCATTCAGCCATCAACAAATCATCACGTTAGAGGAACTATTGACACGATTCAAAAAATGCCGCTATCGTGACCTTATTGACCTACCAGGGTCACAGCATCAAAGGACGAACAACATGGCACGCAAGACAGTCTTGGTCGATGACATGACAGGGGAAGTGTCAGACGACATCAAAACGATCAGCTTTGCCTTTGAGAGCAAGGCGTACACGATCGACTTGACCAGCAAGAACGCCGAACAGCTCGCCGCGGTGCTCGGCCCGTACGTGGCAGCGGCTTCGCCGGCCACAGCGTCAGATGCTGCGGCACCTACTCGGGCACACGTCTCAGCGCCTGTATCCGCTCCGCTCCTTACCGAGGGCATGAGCAAGGCAGCGCAAAAAGCCCGAATGAGTCTGATCCGGGAGTGGTGGCGGCAACAGTATGAGACTGATCCGGACACGCTTCTCGGCGTACCCGGTATCGCCGGGCGCCTACCGAAGAAGGTCGAAGCGGCCTACTACAAGGCACATGACATTACCTGACACAGCACAGAGCTAGGGGGACCTGTGAATCTTGAAGTAGCCGACTACGAAACAAGACAAGATACGAGTTCTTTCCCAACGGTGCGCGACCTGTATCTACCACCCCGGAAACCTCATGCTCCTTGAGCCGGATCGAGTAGCCGCCCTAGGCAAAGAAGCTGCCGAAGCAGGCGGACACATCGTGTGCCATGACACGCTTCCCTACGGCGAATACCCGAACGCAAAGCCTGCAATCTGCTGCGGGTTCGCTGAGAGCCCGCAATCTAACGCGTCCCTCGGTCTCCGTGTCGGACGCGCGCTCGGCATCCTCGAAGAGGTCGAACCGCCCACAAAGGGGGAGTGATCTTGGACCGCAAGACAGCTCAAGCCGTTGCCGCTGAATTGATCAGCGCTGCCGGCGACCGGATCGAGTTTTGGAACGAGCGGTTTGAGAAGCACGGGAAAGAGCCGCCGTGCACCGCGGACGAGGCGCGGGAGCTGTTTGCCCGCTGGTTGAAGGTAACTGTTTTGGACGGTCGGTGACCTGCGCCGATGCCGCGTGACCTGGTCCCGCCGGACCAGTAGATTGATCTCGTGACCTCCTCCCCGCCGCC
>NZ_JBXAWK010000130.1:0-3218 GCF_057291755.1 Kitasatospora sp. UYEF31 | reverse complement strand
AACATCATGCGAAAGCGCTCGGCCATCCCCACCCGAAGTCATGACTTACTCCTACCGCAAACCATCAAAGATGTCTAGATACTTGCAATATGCTTAGTATCTGAAATTTTCTTGGCCCTCGGACACTCCGGAGCCAAACCGAGCGGGTCACTCCAAGCCAACGGATTATCGACGTACCCGTGGTGGTTCGATGCAGGCGCCAGGCCCAGTGGGTCCGGTCCGGCATACGCGCCGGTCTCCGGCGTGTAGTACCGGAACAGGTTGTACCGGTAGTTCGTTACACCGGTGGGTAACGAGGGTTGACGTCAGGTCAGGACAGTCGTAGGCCGGATGTAGCGGCTACGACGGGGAGGACCTGATGACCGAACGGCGTGCGTGCCCGCCCGCGCCTGGACCGTTGGAGGCGTACGCGGCCCGCTTCGACGACCTGTTCGTCCATCTGGCCCAGCGACGGGGGTTCCGGGAGTACCTGACGGGACTGCTGGCTCCGCGGGACCGCAACAAGACCCTGACCTGCCTGGCCGGCGCCGAACCGCTGACCGGAGCCGGGAACCCGGCGGTGCAGCGGCTGCAGCACTTCCTGTCCGAGTCCCGCTGGGACCACGAGAAGATCAACGCCCGCCGGGTAGAACTGCTGCTCGCCGACCCCGCCACCGCCCCACACCCCGACGGGGTCCTGGCGATCGACGACTCCGGGGACCGCAAGGACGGCACCGCCACCGCCCACATCGGACGCCAGTGGCTGGGCCGCTACGGCAAGACCGACAACGGCATCGTCACCGTGACCACCGTGTGGGCCGACCGCCGCGTGTACCACCCACTGCACGTCGTGCCCTACACCCCCGCCCACCACTTCCCCCGCAAGCGCACCGACCCCGAATTCCGCACGAAGCCACAGATCGCCGCCGCCCTGGTCCGGCAGGCCGTCGACGCCCAGGTGCCCTTCAAGGCGGTGGTCGCCGACTGCGGGTACGGCGACAACGACGAATTCCGGCAGGTCCTGCGCGAGGCCGGACTGCCGTTCGTCCTCCACCTCAAACCGCACCACGGCACCTGGGCCCGGGGCCCGGACACGCATACGCCCGTCGACGCGGCCAAAGCCCTGGCCTGGGAAAACGCCGACAAGCCCGGCGACTGGACACCGGTGGTCCGGACCTTCCGCGACGGGCACACCGAAACCTGGTGGGCCGCCGACGCCGCCCTCGGCGGCTGGGGCCCCAACGAGCCGACCCGACTGGTGGTGGCCACCGCCGATCCGGCCGTCCTTCCGGACAAGGCCACCTGGTATCTCGCCACCGGTCTGCCCCGCCCCGGCGGGCCACGCGAGGCCGACAGTCCCCACCCTCCCACCGACCTCGCCGAGATTGTGCGGTTGTACGGACTTCGGCCCTGGATCGAGCAGAGCTACAAGCAGGTCAAGGACGAACTGGGATGGGCCGACTTCCAGGTCCGCTCCGACACGGCGATCCGGCGTCATCAGACGCTGGTGAACTGCGCGTTCTCGTTCTGCTGGGACCACTGGACCACCCCGTCCCCGCCGTCTGAGCCGACGCGGGGACAGGAGGCGGAAGCGGAAGTGGAACTGAAGCCGCCAGAGAGGGGGATCCTTCGAACCTCAGCAGCCCCGACAGTCCCAGTTGCTGAGCTGGCCCCGGGCCATCCGCGCGGTCCGTGCCTGGCTAGGTCCGTGGATCACCCTGCGGCGCTGCTGGCGGGCGTGGTCGGACAAGGATCCGCCTCCTGAACTTCAGGCCCTGATCGACGCGGTCGGCGCCGGGCACGGCCTTGATCTCTACTGCCCGGTGTAACGAACTACCGGTACCTCATGTATCCGGGATACCGCAGGGATCTTGGAGTGTCAGCCCCGACTTCACGAATTCAATCTCAGCAGCTGCCCGCCTCGTGAATTCATGAGGCCAGGACATGGTCGGCAGTGAGAATGTGGCGGGGCTGTTCCGGGAGGATCTGACCCGATGATCGACTGACGTCTCCGACTATCCTGTCCGCGATATGCCGACCCTCTCGGGCAGTCCCGCCGCACGCGACCGGACGGGCATCCGTAACCCCTACAAGGGAAATCCGTTCCGCCACGGCGCTGCCAAATCATCCGGGTTGGCACCGGCATCGAGTACAGCCGCATCAACATCCTCCACACTGTCTACGATGTTCAGGTAGTTCGTAGTGAAATCCTCTTCAAAGAAACAGACGTCCTCATCAACCATTTTCCTGGAAATCTCTACAACCGCAATCCTGAAACGACCATCCCGCAAGGGCAGCACCCATACCCAAGCATAGCTATCCGGAGAACGGCTTGCCATTTTTGCGGATATAAGCGACTTGGTCATGACCAATCGATTCCGCGCTTCAATTTGCACTATCCGCCCCAAAAGATTCGAATAATCGGCCCGTCGAACGTATAAACCTGAAGATGGGGAAGATTTCCATCCGCATTACCTGCACCGTGGCCGAGAACTCGACCATCGGCACCGAGTTGATCATCCCAATGATAGGTGCCCGACTTCGCGCCAAAGTACTGCTTGGTCCCGACGCCATCCATACCTGAAGCGTTCCGATAGCCGTCCCCTTGGAACTTTCCCAGGAATAATTCTTCAGCTTCCGCCCGAGAAGCAACATGAACACTCGTTGCCCCCTGATCTATCGCCGTTGACGCACTCGATATTCGACCACTCGTCCAAGGTCGACATCCATCAGGAGCAAGTCCGAGCGGATCACACCAGCTCATGGGGCTGTCAACATACCCGTGGTGGTTGGGTGCGGGGGACAGGCCCAGTGGATCAGGTCCGGTATACGCGCCGGTCTCCGGCGTGTAGTACCGGAACAGGTTGTAGTACCAGCCGGTCTCGTCGTCCCGGTACTGGCCGGGAAAGCCCAGCAGACAGTCCAGACCGTCGCCGGTAGTCGACCCTACTGATGTCCCCCACAAACTTGCCCGGCGATGCCACGCCACCTCCCCCTCGCCGTCGACGAGTTCGGTGGGCGTGCCGACCAAGTCGGTGACGATCGCAAAGAACCGCGCGTCGACCTCGTCCTGCGGCGTCTGCCCATCGATATGAGGTTGTGAAGGATCAACCTCGCCTATTCAACGGAAGTTGACCAACCGTTAAGTTGAACTGAAAAGGTGCCCCTGACCTGCCAGGATGCGATTGTCGAGAAAGCATTCAGCAGGAACCGGGGGCACCTTCAGGGTGAAATCTACA
>NZ_JBXAWK010000129.1:0-3311 GCF_057291755.1 Kitasatospora sp. UYEF31 | reverse complement strand
AAGCGAACCTCGAACGCCCGACCGGCAGAGATGCCCCAACGTCACCCCATCGAGCGACACCAAACCCGGGCATTACGGTGCGAACCGCACTCTGAGATCTGGACGACCTGGAGCTGATCGCCTCCGAGACGGTGTCCCTGCTCCGCCGAGCCGACGGGCCGCAGAGCATCCGGGGCAGGGGAAAAGGGGCTCTGCCGCAGCCTGTGCGCCCCGACAGAGCCCCTGACTCACCCCGCGAGCAGGCGGTCGTACGGTGTGGCCCCTCGTCGTCAGAGGGTCGCGGGCGTGTTCCCGTCGTCCTTGCCGAAGGTGCCACTACCGGCGAGCAGCGCGCTGCGGGTGCCGCGGGCGCGGTACCACATGACGCCGCCGATCATCAGCAGCGCGCCACCGGCGGTGCCCAGCAGCCGCGGGTCCAGCGCGGTGCCGGTGCGCGCGAGGGCACCGCCACCACCGTCGTTGCCGGTCCTGGCAGACGTGCTGGTCGTGGTGCCCGTGCCCGTGGTCGTGCCTGTTGTCGTGCCTGTTGTCGTGCCTGTTGTCGTGCCTGTTGTCGTGCCTGTTGTCGTGCCTGTTGTCGTGCCTGTTGTCGTGCCTGTTGTCGTGCCTGTTGTCGTGCCAGCTGAGGCACCTGTGGTGGTGCCGGTGGTGGTGGTGCCCGCCGTCGTACCGGCGGTGTCACCGGCGGTGCTCCCGGCGGTTGTGCCGGCCGTCGTACCCGCCGTGGTGCCGGCGGTCGTGCCCGCTGTCGCTCCGGCGGACGAGCCGTTGGTGGCACCGGCATGGACCAGCGTCAGGGTGAACGGAAGCTCGATCTTCGTGCCGGACGGAGTTGCCGTGGCCGTCAGCGTGTAAGACCCGTCGGCCCACGTGGCGCCGTCCCGGGGGAAGACGACCTGGTCGTTCACGTAGGCGCCGACGTCACCCGTCTTGCCCTTCAGCAGTTCCACGGACGGGAAGGTAGTGGCACTCGGCTTGGTGATGACAGCGGTGAAGTCCTCGTTCGCCGGGAATCCGGACAGGCTCAGCTGCACCCTGACGAGGCCCGCGTCCGGGATCGACACACTGCCCGCGTTGAAGCTTCCGGCCGGAACGGCCTTTTCGACGACCTTCCAGGTGCCGTCCGTCGCGAGCAGGTCGACGCGTGCGAGGTCGTTCGCCAGGATGGCTCCGGCGGCATCGAGGCATTGGGCGCGGATGTGGTAATTGCCGTTCATGGGAGCGGCGTTCGGAAACATCTTCTTGCTCGGGTAGGCGGGTTTGAGATCGGCGGACAGCGGCAGCGGAGTGAAGCCGCCCATGCGCTGATCACTGTCCTGGCCGGGGGCCTTCAGCTGGAACAGGGTATGGGTCGAGGACGTCGGGCACGCCTTCAGGGAAGTGACGGTTGTCTTCTGGGCCATCGGCCCCGTGGTGGGGTCGAGCACCAGAACCTCGTCGGACCCACCCGGCGGGGTCGTGGTGGGCGGTGTGGTCGTCGGCGGGGTCGTGGTCGGCGGTTCGGTCGTCGGCGGGGTCGTGGTCGGCGGGGCCGCCACGCTCCACGTCCTGCCGTTGGGTCCGTCGGCGGTTATGAGGTCCATCGCCGCGAGTTCGTTGAGAACTTTGCCGGCGTTGTCCATGCACTCCGAGGACAACTTGAACGGACCGTCCAGCACGGTGCCGGTCAGGAAGAGCTGGATGGGACTCTCACGAACCGGGATCCGGTCCGCGGGCAGGGTGTTGCCCGTGGTTCCGCCGATCAGCCTCGGTGTCGTCAGGGTGCCGCCGGTCACGACCCAGCGGTAGTTCGTCGCCGGTTCCGGACACGCCGCGGTGGCCTTCAACGTCACCTTGGTGGTGGCTCCACCAGTCCCCGGGTCGACGACGATCGTCGGCGCGGGCGTACCGCCGTCGGCGGCGGCTGCGATGGCCGGCATCGCCGACAGCACGAGCAGCCCGGCTCCGCACGATGTCAACACGCGCGCGAATCTTAGGCTCATCTGGTCAACTCCGTTGAGAAGTAAAGGAAACGGGGACGGACCGCAAGCGGGCCACCGGGACGGATCCCGGCGGCCCAGGGCGTTGTCACCAACGCCGCGTCACCACCACAGGCGGGACGAGTCGAGGGTGATCGCGACCGAGGAGGTCGCCTTCGAGTTCGCGCCGGAGAGCACGAGGGTGTAGGAACCGTCCGCGAGGTCGCCCGGGAGCGTCAGCAGCGCGCCGCCCCAGGTGCCGTCGGGCGCGATCTGCGGCTGCAGCGACACCGGAGTGGAGACGCCGTCGGCGGCGCGCAGGGCACCGTCCACGTGCTCACCGGGCGCGAAGCCGCGGAACAGGACCAGCCCGAAGCGCAGTGCGCCGATCTTGGTGGGCAGCGCGCGGGCCTCGGGCGAGAGCGAGCTCCACACACCGTTGTTGACGCGCAGGTCGACCGCTGCGGGCTCGGTGATGGTCAGTACGCCGTCGGCGCCGATCGTGTAGCACTGCGCGATCAGCTTGTGCGCGACCCCCTCCTGCGCCGCTGCGCCGCCCGGGAAGAGCGTGCGCAGGCCGACGACCGAACTGTCCGCGACCTTGTCGGCCGGCAGCGGCGTGCCCAGGAACGAACCGCCGAAGACACGCTCGTTGGCGTTGGGCGAGCGTACGACGAACCGGAAGGCGGTCGCGTCGGGGCCACACGGCACGCTCGCGCGGGCGGTCGCCTTGCCGGTGCCGTCGGCCGGACCGTACAGCGGGTTCACCTTGATGGTGCCCGTCGCGGTCGTCGCGGACGAGGTGGTGTCGGCACCCGTTGCGGTGGCCGGTACGGCGGCGATCGCCAGCACGGCCGGAATCGCGAACGTGAGCGCGAGCAGACGGCGGAGCTTCATGGAATTGCCCTTCCGGGGTCAGTGGGATCGAGCCAAACAGCACGCGGGCGCCTGTTGGACGTCCGCGGGGGAAACATCAGGAGCCTGCGATGACGGACGGATGAGCGGTCCGCCACCGGAAGGTGAACAGAGTTGTCACGCCGCGTACGGACACCGCATCGGCGAACTCACGGGCATCGGTTCGGCACAGATCGGGTCCTGAAGCCGAACATGCTCCGGATCGGGCGTTGCGCAGGGACTGTTGACGGCGCCGGTCGGGTCGGAGCCGAGCGCCGGCTCGATGAATGTGCGCGGCCCTTCGTGGCGCGGGGGGGGGGGGGGGGGGGGCGGGGCGCCCCCCCCCCCCCCCCCCCCCCCCCCCCCCCCGATGGACGGAGCCCACTCGTAGTAGCCGTCGGCCGGGATCAGGCACCGCTTTGACGCGAACGGCTTGCGGTAGGCCGGTTTCTCATGCAC
>NZ_JBXAWK010000128.1:0-3403 GCF_057291755.1 Kitasatospora sp. UYEF31 | reverse complement strand
CAAGTCGTAGCAGGTGTGGGGCTGTTGCCGTTGCGGTTCCGCGGATCAAGGACCGGTGTTCGCTGCCTCACCGGAGACGTTCTGAATAACCCTCTGTGGACCGGTTCAGCCCCAGGGTTTCAGCTACAGACGCTGGACTCTCTCCTGCCAACATTCGTTCCACCGCCCGTCGGCGCAGTTCTTCAAGAACATCATGCGAAAGCGCTCGGCCATCCCCACCCGAAGTCATGACTTACTCCTACCGCAAACCATCAAAGATGTCTAGATACTTGTAACATGCTTAGCAGTAGAGCCAGATTCACTTCAGAATCCTATGATTCCAATTCCGCAAAGCCATTGAAAGATCCGCAGATGCGGCATCCTCTACTGAAATTCGAGAAAGGGCAAAAGATGCGAATACGGCAGCACTTGATTCAAATGTATGCATGAAATCATAGATCGATGAGGAATCAATCTTCACTCCTCTGGAGGATGTGAATATCTGCTTTTTGGAAGCCGTAAAGTCGAGCCGAAAGGCAGAATCTACACCATTGAAGCTGAATCCTCTGATTTCGCGCGCCGAGAGCATTCTAATTCCATCAAGCAGGTCCGAAAGGGCAATGAGGATCATCATCCCCTGATCTGGATAGTGCTGCTTCGAGGAAGCGTGCCCGACGTTTCCGATGACCTCGATATCTCCCAAATCGAACCCGCTGAACGCTCCTTGGCCATCTCTGCGAGAAAATTTGAAAGTAACCATTAACGGCCACCCTTGATGGGGAACATAGTGATGATGCGATTCCCGTCCTTAGAATCGACGATCAGCCTCACATTCATTGACGTCCCGTTGATTTTCATTCTCTTTTCCAGAGTTTGGATTCATTTATCAGGATCCGACTGGCGAGTCCCTTTTTCCATGAGGATTTTAGCTGCTTTTTCAATCTGCTCTCGCGTTGTCCCTGAAGGGAACAAGTCGCCAGGACCTGTCTGATGATTCCCAGCCACGTGCCGCCCATTAATATGCTACCATCCTTCCCTTTGATTCCCTTCCTCCATGCGTGGTGGAGTTCTACACAGTACTAACCCAATTCAAAATATCTAGACAGTCTCTGCGATATAAGCCAAATGCGGATCGCCAAAGAATCCGCGTATCACGTCAGGTAGATCCTTGAGGCGCTGAAGTGAGGTTTCCGCCCAATGGAACATGCTATTTCCGTCCAGGACTGCACGTCGGCCAATTCTGGCGTTCTTCACGTTGTTCCATACCCACTCGTCCGGGTTGAGTTCCGGGGAGTAAGGCGGGAGAAAGAAGAGTTTGAGACGGTCTTCCTGTGCCGCAACGAACTCCTGAACCTTCTTCGCTTTGTGGACCGAGGAATTGTCGAGAATCAGGAAGACCGGGGCCTTCAAATCGTGCAGGACCTTCTCCAGGAACCCGATGAACACCCCGGCGTTCATACGCCCGGTCAGCACCTGGAAGTGACTCGTCGCTCGGGTATAAAACACCGCAGGAAGTCGAGGACGGCTTCATGGCCGTAAGGTTCGCCACGTAGAAATCCCATGAGCCTGCTGTCCGAAAAACGCAGAGCCTCTCAATAGTACAAACTTAAGATTCCTAAACTCATCCCCCAAGGCTTGAGATCAAGATATGCACCACCTTCTTCCATTCACCCCCCTGCCCACCTCCTCCCAGAGTTCAAGAGTTTCAGATTTCTCACCGAGAGTGCGCGAAAGAGCCGCTTTAGCTAGCACGCGAATGCTATTTGAAAAATCTGGCATTTCATCAGGGAGATCTGAATTAAAAATCTCACCGTCAGAACCTGAAATCCCTGCAACGAAAATTGCCGCTGCTGCCACAGCCGCATCCGTCAGATCTTTCTCAAGATACTCGTCCGAAGAAGTTTTAGCCACACTGGCCAGCGCCTCTTCAATCGCTTCGAGAATACCTTCGCTTCCTAGCTCGCGGACCTCGTCTACCAGATCAGCGGCATCATCGTTATCGAACGGTCCTACGCCTGAAGCACTCACCCTTTGAGACCGCCGATTCTAGACTTAGCTACAGCTAGCGCCCATACGGCAAATTTAACCGACACATCTTGCACTTGCGGATCTATAGAGACCCTGGCTTCACACCAATCACCTTCCTCCGGCAAAGAGACCGCCATTCCTCCCTCATGGTTTTCAGTAGAACGAAACTCGATCACTCGCTCACCAGAACCAAAATCATATGTGTCGATAATTTCGACAGTGCGGCCCTCGAAATATTCGATCAGCATATCAAAAATCCAATTCTTTCAATCCAGGAAGGCAGCAAAGTCTCCGGATGTGGAGAATCTTGCACCTGGCCCACCGTTCGACGTAGCACCGTTCATGATTCTCACCTCAATTACATCCTGCCACTGACCATTGATTCGACCTCTGTCTACGGAAGTCACGGAATGAGGGTTAGTAAGAATGTCATCTAGCACGTCCCGCCCGAGCGCGTTCCAGGAAGCCGGATTCTGCTTCCCCGCAGGAATCGGCCATTGCCCCTTGTTAGTGTCCCGGCCTGCATGCTTCGACAGTGCGTTCCCAGCCACCTCAAATTCCCCACGCTTGTCCTTCGGATCCATATTTCTACCGGAGGTAGAGGCCTTATCCAGATCCAAGTTACTTTCGCACGACATGAGTCCGAGCGGATCAGTTAACATCTGTGGATTGTCGACGTACCCGTGGTGATTGGGTGCCGGCGCCAGACCCAGCGGGTCGGGTCCGGCATACCCCCCCGTCTCCGGCGTGTAGTACCGGAACAGGTTGTAGTGCCAGCCGGTCTCATCGTCCCGGTACTGGCCGGGAAAGCCCAACAGGCAATCCAGGCCGTCGCCGGTAGTCGACCCTACGGGCGTTCCCCACAGGCCCGCCCGGCGATGCCACCCCACCGCCCCCTCGCCGTCGACGAGTTCGGTGGGTGTCCCCACCAGGTCGATGACGATCGCAAAGAACCGCGCGTCGACCTCATCCTGCGGCGTCTGCCCATCGATATGAGGTTGTGAAGGATCAACCGCGCCAGGACGGTGCGTCTGGGACAACGGCCGGTGCGAACCCGGCGCGTAGTCCCACACCACAGTCTCCCCCCGACCACCGCCGGTGGCGACAGCCTGTTCGGCCAGCCGGGTGCCGTCCCAGGCGAACCAGACTTCCTCGGCCACAGTCACCCCGTCAGCGGCCATACGCCGCTTGCCGGTACGCCGCCCCAGCGGGTCGTACACATACCGCCACTCCGTCCCGTCCGGAGTCGTGACCCCCGTCATCCGGTCGTCGGCGTCCCAGCGGTACGCCCACTCCTTCATCCCAGGGCTGATGCAAGAAGCTAATTGCTGAGAGTTTCCGCAGGTCGGGGCGGTAGACCGAGAAGGTCCAGGGGCGCGGTGAACGGGTGGTAGGA
>NZ_JBXAWK010000127.1:0-3539 GCF_057291755.1 Kitasatospora sp. UYEF31 | reverse complement strand
ACACGGCAGACTCCCGCCCACCACCAGCACGAGTACCCCTACAGCCCGCCACGCCAGCCCCGCTGACCAGCACGTTCGAAGATGGCGAAGCCTCAGGGCACCACGGTTTGGCCCAGGGCTACTTCGTTCAAGCACTGCATCTCGCCCAGACCGCCGGCGACCGCCGGTTGGCGGGGAGCATCCTGTCCGCCATGAGCCACCAGGCCACGTTCCTCGGCCGGTTCGTCGAAGGCGCGAACCTTGCCCGCGCGGCTCTACTGGGCACCGAGCGGCACGGCACGGCGACGATATCCGCGCAGTTCCACGCGATGGAGGCCCGCGCCCTGGCCAGGCTTGGGGACAAGGTCGGTTGCTCTACCGCACTGTCGAAGGCGGAGACCATCTTCGGGCGCCAGAACCCCGGACACGATCCGGAGTTCATCAGCTACTTCGACTCGGCCGAGATGTCCGCCGAGTTCGGCCACTGCTTCCGTGATCTGTCGAGGCCCGGCCAGGCGACGACGTACGCCGAACTCTGTCTCGGCGGAACGGACGGGACCTACGTACGCAGTGACTTCTTCGCGACCATGGTTCTCGCCGATGCGGCGCTGGACCACGGCGAGCCTGAGCAAGCTTGCCGCGCGGCACTTCAAGCGCTGGTCTTAGGCCGTCAGCTCAAGTCCGCGCGGTGCGTGTCCTACCTCAGCGAGTTCCGGGCGCGGTTGGTCCGCTACAGCGGGAACGCGGTGGTGGCCGACTTCTTGGAGGAGGCCGCGGCGCATCGGATGTGGGAGCTCAGCGCTTGATCCGGCAGCCGTCAGAACGCCTTCCAACCGTGCCGGTCATCTCCGGTGCGAAGGTCTGAGATCCGGCGGTCCACCTCGTGCGCGGCCTTGTCGTCGTAATCGGACTTCTGAGCCAGCCACACCGTGCTCGTCAGCTCCCGGATGTCCGCCAGGACCGGATACCCGTACCAGTTCATGACGTCGAAGCCGTAGGCCCGGACGAAGGCGTCGTACTCCGCCCGCGTGTGCCAGCCGAAGCGCTCGTAGTAGAGCGCGGTCAGCGTCAGATCCCACTCACGAGGGCCGAGCTCGCAGCCGTCGAGGTCTATAAGGACCGCACGCCCGGACTCGTCCTGGAGCGCGTTACCGACGTTCGCATCCCCGTGGATCATGCCGAAGGGAAGAACGAAGTTCAGCGCGTCGTACCGCTTCCGCAGCAACTCCGCGCGCTCCGTGAGGAACTGCCGGTCACCGTCCGACAGATGCGACATCGTGTCCAGCCGCCGCATCGTGGTCGCCAACGGGCTGAGGTACGTCAGACCCAGCGACTCCGGCTCCTTGAGCCAGTGGAACCGGCGCAGGAGCTCCGCGATCTGAACCGTGTCCGCGTACCGCTCGTTCTCCGCCACGAGCTGCCAGAACGTGACCACGCGTCCGTCGATGACCAGAGGTTGCCGCGTGTTCGGCACGACACGAACCGCCGGGAAGTCGACCTCAGCAAGCCACCGGGCCACGGCCACCAGCCGCTCTTGCTCCCGAAGCCGCTCAGCCGACCGGGCGACCCGCACGATCACCGGCTCAGCGAGCCGGAAGACCGCGTTCTCACCGAGCCGTACGAGCGAGGCGCCGTCCGTGCTCAGCCCCGCTTCGGCACACGCTGTCTCCATCACCGCGCCGGCGCGGTCCGCGGTGAACGCCTGCCCAGACTCCCCGGTGTCTGCCATGCCAGCGACGTTACCCGCTGTCGGAGCTGGAGCGCTCTGGCGATCTGTCGCGCTGGGGGAGTTGCCGAATTGAGCTGTACTGGATCAAGGCGGCGCGCAGAGCGAGCCGCGCGGCCCGCCCGGAGGCCTCGCCTTCCGGGCGTGCGGCGTGGCCGCCGGTCCCGTCGGCGGCCCTCCGGCGGACCGCGGGGCATCTGACGGGTCACCGAACGAACAGATCAAGGACATGCCTCCGGCGGGGGCGCTCCGGCTCCGGGATGACGGGGGTTTTGGTGGCGACCTGCGGGTGGTCCGTGGTGAAGAGGGAGCCGCCATCCCGCCGGCCGACGTCCCAGGACAAGCCGAGCAGACCCGACCCCGGGCGGCCAGATCGTTCATGGCATGCCGTGCTCCATCTGGCCGCCCGGAGCCGCGCCCGCTACCCCTGCGGGCGGGACGACGGCAGACGGGATGACGACCGAGGCAGGTGTGCGCGAGGCGCCGTCGGGTTGCCGTCCTGCGGCAATTCCCACCAGAAACTCCAGAATTACCAGAAACAGCCGAAGGTCTAGACCTTTGACGGCAGCGCTGACGGCAACAGGGGCGGTCGGGAGCATCTTTCCGTGCACCTCAGCGGACGGATAGATTGCCGGTGACCTGCTACGACGCAGGCCGGAAGGAGTCGCCGATCACACGTACTATGTACTGGCCGGTAGCACGCCGGTCCTCGTACATAACTGCAATGAAGTATTCCATCGAGCCATGAGCGAGAAAGAATTCGCGCAATTGGGTTCCAATGGCGAGATTTCAGTCAAGGGTACAGAGAATTTTGTTACACAGTCGCGCGGGTATCTCCAAGGGCTTCGGAGTCGAGTAGGTGGTCGTGGCGGTCGAAATGCCGATAAATACTCGGTCCTCGTTCGCTATGAAATGGCTCCAGGGGCGCGTGATGCGCTCATTGCTGCCGGGAAAGAGCCTGGGGAAATAGGCAAGGATCTAAATTCCGTGCACTTGAAGATTGAGCGTGGTCGAGAGACCTTTGGGCTTAGGCCGGGATCTGTAGATGTCTTCAACTCGAGAATTGCCAACTTTGCAAGGATGGGTGATTGGTGATGCTTTCAGGTGAGAGTGGATCTCGGGCCGACCTGATTGACTCTCTGGCGGTTGGGTTCATCACAGTTGAGCGCGCTAGGGAAATCGCGAACGAATATCCGGATGTGAGAGACTCCGTCGTTGGCTGGATCCGGGAGTCGGTGGCTGCCCAGGAGTGGCGCCGAGTGGAGAGGCTCGCCAATCTCGCTGCGCCACTTCAGGTTCCTGGTCTCGGAAATGTTCTTCGCGACCTTCTGGATGCGAATATTGCCGAACTGAATAACGAGGATGTGGTAGATATTCTCGGTGAGATCCACGAAGCGGGAGCGGCTAATAGCATATTTAGGCTGGCGGAGCGTTCTATAGTGTCGGACTCTCCAGCCTATTGGCTGTGCCAGAAGGCGATCCTGTCATTGAGTGAATTTGATACAGATGAAGCTAATGGGTATTTGCGCACGATGACGACAGATGTGTGGCCAGCGCCTGTCAGGTGGCATGCTGCCTTTGCTTTGGAGATCGAGGACGAGCTAGGCTTTGAAGAGAATCAGATGCTGAGTTAGCTTCCGTTTTGGCCTGGGTCTAAGAAATGGGGGTTTGGGTCGTGGGGAGAGTTAGCGGCGGCGGAGATATTCCGTACCCGCTGTCGGCGATGTCGAAGCTTTGGAGGTAAACATTCAGCGGGTTCACGTCGTGTGACGGTTCCGGGCATGGGGTGACGGCCGGTGACCGGTGGTCAGCGGCTGGTCGGGGTGCGGGACGG
>NZ_JBXAWK010000126.1:0-3652 GCF_057291755.1 Kitasatospora sp. UYEF31 | reverse complement strand
CGGGGCTACTTCAAAACTTTTGACACCATGTGAGCTGGCTCCGGCGGTACCGTCCGGGTACGGGTATCCGACCAGGGGAGCCACGGTGAGCACTGAACCGACGATGGGCGAGAACCTCGCCCGCCTGCGGGGCCAGGCGGGCATGACCCAGCGCGAGTTGAGCGAGAAGTCCGGCGTCGGCCTGCCGACGATCCGGGGCCTGGAGCGGGGCGCCCGGACCACCGCGCTGATGGGCACCATCTCGAAGCTGGCGAGCGCGCTGGACGTGAAGCCGTCCGTCCTGCTGGGCCAGCGCCAGACGCTCCACCAGGACGACGGCCGGCGCGAGGAGAGCATCGCCCGGCTTCGGCGGGCGATCCATCCGCTCGGCGACCTGCCTGGCGTGCCGGTGGCGGCCGAGACCGTCGAGGCGCCGGCCATCGAGGACCTGAACCGGTCCGTCGAGCAGGCATGGCGGGGCTACCACCGCGGCGAGTTCTCTGACCTGATCGCCAGCCTGCCCGAGTTGCTGGCCGGCGCCCGCGCGGCGGCCGCCGAGTTGCGCGGTGATCAGCGCAGAGCGGCGCACGGCGCGCTCAGCCGGGCCTACCAGGCCGCTGCGCAGGCCGCCGGTCACCTCGGCCAGGACGACCTGGCCCGCTCGGCGGTCGAGCGGTCGATGCTCGCCGCGGACGCGGCCGATGACGCGCTGCTGGTGGCCGGTGGCTGCAACGCGCTGGCATGGGTGCTGCTGCGGCAGAACGAGAGCGAGCTCGCCGGACAGGTCGCCTCTGCCGCCGCCGACCGGCTCAACCCCCGGTTCTCCCGCGAGCAGTACCAGGCGGTGCGGATGTGGGGCCGGCTCAGGTTGTCCAGCGCCACCGCCGCCTCCCGCCAGGAGGACTACCAGGCCGCGAAGGAACTGCTGGCGGATGCGAAGCGGTGCACCACGGTGGTGGAGATCGACGCGATGGACTACGTCAACGGCGGGCACCACTCGGCGTTCGGCCCGTCGAGGGTGACGATGATCGCGGTCGAGGTCGCCATGTCCCAGCAGAAGCCCGCGCTCGCGCTGCGGCTGGCCCGGGGCGTTTCCCCGACGCCGAGGATCCCGCCGATGACCCGGGGCCGGCACCTGCTGGACGTCGCCCAGGCCCAGACCTGGCAGGGCCAGTACACCGAGGCTGTGGCCACACTGACCCGGGTGCACGGCATGGCGCCGGAGTGGATGCGCTACCAGGTCCTCGCCCGCGAGGTCGTCCGCCAGGTGCAGGAGAACAAGGGGCGCCGCCGGCTAGACGGCCTGAATACCCTCGCCCGGCACATGAACCTGCTGGCGGCATAGTCCGGGGGCGGAAGTGATGCGCTGTGCATCACCTGACTGGGAGTGATCTTCCGGGTACGCGAAGTACCCGTTCCCTGTCTGGCCGTCACGCGGTTTGCTCGGATACGCCGCCCGGGGCTGGAGCCCCGTGGCTCCCCTGGGGCCCCGGGCGGCACCGAAGTCCGCTACCGACTCGGGGAGCATCTGTCATGCCTACCTCACCCCGCCGCAGCCTGGGGCAGGTCCGCCGCCGGGCCGAGATCCTGGCCGCCGCCTCCGGCTGGTCGCCGTGGCCCAGCCGGCGGCCCGCGCCGCTGCCGGATGCCGCGAAGAAGGTCCTCACCGACCACGGCAACGACGGCGGCCAGTGCAAGGTCGGATGCGGCTCCTGGCCGTGCGACACGGCGATCCGGGCGGCCACGGGCGGGGCGGCGTGATGGCCGCCCGCTTCCCGGTCCCGTACGAGTGGAACGTCGAGCCGGCCGAGGAACACGTCGTCGCCGCGCGCCGCCTGATCGCGGAGATCGCCGCCTTCTGGCGGCTGCCGCTGTCGGCCGCCGCGATGCGGGACGTGGACCTGGTCGCCGGAGAGCTCATCGCCAACGCCGTGAAGCACACCGGCGCCCGCTGCCGCGTCACCCTGCGCTGGGCGGAGGGGAGCCTGCGGGTCGAGGTGTGGGACGCAAGCCTGCGCCTGCCCGAGAAGCGCAAGGCCGGGCCCGACGACCTGGACGGCCGGGGCCTGGCGCTGATCGAGGCGTTCGCCCTCACCTGGGGCTGGCAGCCGTCCGGCGCCGGGAAGGTGGTCTGGGCCGAGATCGCCTCCGATCAGCACACCTCGGCTGCCGCTCGGCCCACCGCCCGGGACGAGCTCGCGCACTCACCGGCCGCCTGACGGCCCACCAGACTCCGCCCGGCATCCCATGGCACACCGGCCGGGCGGGACGGGCGCCGGACCGGTCATCCCCCGAGACCGGCCGGCGCCCAGCACCACCAGCACAGCGCGGGGGAAGGTCCGAACCGACATTGAGGGAGGGATCCGAATGCAGAAGACCGCTGTTCGCCCGTGGGGCGTGGGCCGGATGCGGCCGTACCCGAGCACCTACGTCCAGCCGTTCGCCACCGTCGCCGTCGACCCGGCCACCCAGACCGGGGTGTTCCGGGACGGCAAGGGCCTGGTGGTGGAGATGGGCAAGCACGGCACCAGCAAGGGCACCGAGACGAACCCGCAGTCCACCAACCTGGACTCGCGCAACGACTCGGACCAAGACCAGGACAGCAGCCAGGACTGATGACCATGACGGGTATGGGACCGGTGGTGGTGGCCACCGAGGCGGACGACCAGACCGCCGACCTGGTCATCACCGAGCTCAACCGGCGAGGCGTGCCGGTGGTCAGGTTCAACCCCGCCGACATCGGCGCGGACCTGGCGGTCTCGGCCCGGTTCGGCACCTGCCCGGCCCCCGTGGCCGGGCAGGTCCGCACCCCGTCGCGGACCGCGGACCTGGAGAACATCCGCTCGCTGTACTGGCGACGGCCGACCTGGCCGGCCTTCGACCACCTGGACCCGGCGGACGCCCGGTTCGCCGCCGCCCAGGTGCGGCACGGCCTCGGCGGCGTGCTCTACGCGCTGCCGGCCTGCCGGTACGTCAACCACCCGCTGCGCAACTTCGAGGCCGAGCACAAGCCACTCCAGCTGGCCGTGGCCCAGCGCTTGGGCCTGACCGTGCCGCCCACCCTGGTCTCCAACGACCTGGACGAGATCCGGCAGTTCATCGCCGCCCACGACCAGGTCGTCTACAAGGTGCTGCGGTGGACCCCGTACCGGCAGGGCGAGAGGGGGCTGACGACGTGGACCGAGCCGGTCACCGCCGGCGAGCTGGACGAGTCGGTGACGGTGGTGCCGCACCTGTTCCAGGCCCGCGTGGACAAGGTCGCCGACTTGCGGGTGGTCGTCGTCGGCGCCCGGGTGTTCGCGGTGCGGATCGACTCCGGCCTGCTGGACTGGCGCAAGGACTACAGCGCGCTCACCTACAACGTGGTCGAGCTCCCGGACCGGCTGGAGAAGACGTTGATCGCCTACCTGGAGCACTTCGGCCTGGCCTCGGGCAGCTTCGACCTCGCCATCGACCGCGAGGGGGACTTCCACTGGCTTGAGCTGAATCCGAACGGCCAATGGGGTTGGCTGGAGGACGAGACGGAGCTTTCGCTGACCGCCGCCTTCGCCGACCTGCTGATGCGAGGAGGATCATGACTCTGCCCGACACGGCGGCTGAGCGCCGCGCGCTCGCCGACCGCCTTGAGGCGAGCGGTGACCTGACCAGCCCATCGTTGCGGGCGGCGGTCGAG
>NZ_JBXAWK010000125.1:0-3776 GCF_057291755.1 Kitasatospora sp. UYEF31 | reverse complement strand
GCCGCTCACGTCCACCCGTTGGTCCACGGTCGGCAACCCTACCGACCCCGGGTGGCACCCCGCCGATCAAGATCTACTTAAGCTACGCGGCATTGGGTCATTGATGGACAGTGACAACCGCGGGTCGTGGCTGACGTTCTTGTACTTCTGCCGGTCCTTGGTGACCGTCAATCGTAGATACTCGCCGTCCCACAGCACCCACATCGGGTTGACCTGCGGAGTCCCATCGGGCCTCGTGGTTGCGATATGCGCGAACAACGGGCGTTCAAGAAGGTCGAGGTGGCCGGCGGGGATCACGGACATGATGGTGGGCTCCAGGGAATTCACAGGGATGCGGGTGCGGAATCGACTGCGGAATCGACTGCGGGCTTCAGCTGGGAATCGGGTGCGGATTCAGGTACGTATCCGGATCCGGGCTTCAGAAGAGACGTGTGTACGGATCCGGGCTTCAGGAGGAAGTACGCGACCACTGCCCCGACCAGGACGATCGCAGCGTTGACCGCGATTCCCGCGTGGATCCCTGACAGCACGTCACCGGTCGACGCGGTCCGGGCCGCCGCGATCGCGCTGATCACCGGGATACCCATCGTGATGCCGACCTGCTGGGTCATTGAGGCGAGCCCGGTGGCCAGGCCCTGTTCGTCGTCCGGGAGCCCGGAGGTCGCAGTGACCATGTACGCGACGATGGCGATGATGTGGCCGCCGCCACCGATGGCGGTGGCCGCGAGCAGCACGAAGACCGCCTCATCGCCGCGACCGAGGAACAACAGTCCGGCGGTGGCCAGGCCCTGCAGGGCGAGTGCCCCGGTCATGGCGTTGCGGGTGCCGACCCGGCCGATGACCTTCGGGGCGAACATTCCGCCGGCGAACGCCGCGAGACCCAGGGCGGTGAACGCAAGACCGGTCTGCATGGGGGAGTAGTCCAGGACCTGCTGGAGATAGAGCGTCATCAGGAAGATGACGGACGACTCCATCGTGAAGGTGATGAACCCGCCGAAGTTGCCGCCGCGGACCGAACGCCGCTTCAGGACCTGAAGCGGAGCCAACGGTGCGACAGCGGTGGATTCGATCCGCCAGAAGGCGATGAGCAGGACAACCGCCAGGCCCAGTGCACTGAGGCCCAGGGGGTCACTCCAGCCGGCCTCGCCGACCCGGGTAATCCCGTACACGAGCGTCAGCAGCCCACCGGTCACGGTCACCGCACCCGGGAGGTCCAGCTTCGTCTTCACGTCTGTACGGGATTCAGCGATCACCATCGGCGTCGCGATCAGGATCGCTGTCGCCACAGGCACATTGATGAAGAACGCCCACCGCCAGCTGAGCAGGTCGGTCAGCAGTCCGCCGCCGATCGATCCGGCGGTGAATCCGATCGAGATCAGGATGCCGTTGAGCGCCAACGCCCTTGTCCTGAGCGGGCCTTCGGGGAAAGCGGTGGTCAGCAGCGCCAGTGCCGAAGGGGTGGCCAGGGCGACCGCGAAGCCCTGGATGACACGGGCGGTCAGCAGGACCCTGGGGGAGTCGGCCAGGCCGCCGAGTACCGAGCCGGCGGCCAGCAACACCATCCCGGCCAGGAACAGCCGCCGGCGGCCCGTCAGGTCACCTATCCGGCCGAACAGCAGGATGAATCCGGCCGACGGCAGCATCATCGCCGTGGTGATCCACTGGAGGTTCCCGAGGGTGAAGCCGAGCCCGCTGCCGATCTCCGGCAGAGCCACGTTGAGGATGGAGAAGTCCACAGCGAGCATGAACTGTGCGCCGAGGAGGAGAGTCAGGATCAGCCACTGACGTGGCGTCGGACCTGGTTTCTGTACGAATTTCTGTCCGGCCGCCTGGACCGGTGTTTCAACGACAGCGCTCATGCGCTTAGAAGAGCGCGGGGGAATGCGGGTGGTCCAACAACTGTTCGTCCTACTCGACAACCAACGGTTGTCAGACGAGGTGGGGGAGCATGGTCCTGGACCTGACGCAGGTGCAGTCGTTTGTCGTAGCCGCTGAGGAACTGCACTTCGGGAAGGCCGCCGCGCAGTTGTTCCTCACCCAGCAGGCACTGTCCAAGCGCATCGCCCGGCTTGAGGACAACCTCGGGGTGCGTCTCTTCGACCGTTCCGGGCACACCGTCGCACTGACACCCGCCGGACAGCGGTTCCTCGGACCCGCACGTCAGGCAGTGGACGCGGGGGAGGCCGCTGTCTCCGCAGCACGGGACACCCCGGAAGCGTTGCGCGTCGACGTGTGGGGACACATGTTCGCACCGCTGCGCACCCTGCACACCGTCCTCGAACAGGATCCCGACCTGCGTATCGAAGTCGGCATGCGGCGCAGCGCGGAGGCGGCCGTCGACGGCCTGCTCCGGCACGAGGTCGACGTGGTTCTCGGACGCGTGTCGGACACGCTGGACGCACGCCCCGAAGCGCTGGTCCACCGACCCGTACGCCTTGAACCGCTCTCCGTCGTCGTCGGCAGCGGACACCCGCTCGCCGGTCGCAGTTCACTGCGCCCACAGGACCTCCGGGACGGTTCGCTGTGGTTTCCCGCCGCTGCGCAGCGGGTGGATTTCCTCGCCGCGTTCGCTGCGGAGTTCGGGATTCCCGCGGACTTCTCCGGGGTCAATCTCGGCCTGTGCCCGTTCCTGGAGCGGCTGGCGGAGGAACCGGACCGGTTCTCGCTGCTGCCCGCCGGTGTGGCATTGCCGGGCAGTGGCGTGGTGCGGATCCCGCTGGCCGATCCGGTGCCGATGTACGCGTGGTCGCTGATCTGGCGCCGGGACGAACGGCATCCGGTGCTGCCGGTGCTGCTGGAGCAGTTCGCGCTGGCGGCGGGGTTCCACGGGTGGCTGGACTTTGATCCGGCGGCACAGTGGGGGCAGGCCGGCGGGTGGTGCTGTGCGGGGTGCGCGGCGGCGCGGCGGCGCGGGGCAGCCGCACTGGCGTCGGCGGGTGAGTTGAGGGGAGCAGTAGTTTCATGTCGTGTAACGAAAGTTACACGACATGAAACTGTTTCTCGTGCAGGGGAGGGACCTGCACCCACCTGTTCACTGTCCCGTCTCAATTGACCGGGTCTGCTCGATACTGGCTGCTGGATACGGCGTCCGCTTGCTCTCAGTCAACAACCGGCCGTGGAACCCGCCGAGGACGACGGCGGGACCATCCCCGCATACGCGGGACCCACTTTGTCGAGGGCGTTGATGTCCTGGCACCAGTGGGACCATCCCCGCATACGCGGGACCCACTCGCGTCTTCCGGGGTGTGGCTTGCGATGTAGAGGACCATCCCCGCATACGCGGGACCCACTTGGCGGTGAGCATCACCACGGCGGTATGCGCGGGACCATCCCCGCATACGCGGGACCCACCCTTCGCCACCAGCGACGAAACCGACGCGTTGGCCATTTTTCATTCACTTGGAAATCAACCAACACTGCGTCTGAGTATGCATCATGAGCCTCCGTCAACCGATCTGAGTCCCAAACCCGAATCGCAGAGTAGCGTGCTGCACCACTCACGTCGCCAGGCTGATCCGCTCCCCCGCCATCGCCGCAACCACCCCGGGATCGCAGTGCGCCAGCGGGCCCAGCTTCGCCGACCAGCCGCCCGAGTAGAGCGCCTGACTCAGCAGCCGTCGCGACACCTCCGTGTCAGCCGCAGCCTCACCCACCATGGCCAATAGCCGCGCCTGGAGATCCGAGAGGGCGTTTACCCAGGAAAAGACCCATGTGAGGCTTTTACCTCTGCTCCAGCTTGTGCTGTATGCCTGATTAGTTGAACTTGTCCTAACCTG
>NZ_JBXAWK010000124.1:0-3824 GCF_057291755.1 Kitasatospora sp. UYEF31 | reverse complement strand
CGTCCCGCACCCCGACCAGCCGCTGACCACCGGTCACCGGCCGTCACCCCATGCCCGGAACCGTCACACGACGTGAACCCGCTGAATGTTTACGACGCGAGCTTCACCGGCGGCACCGCCGACACGTCCGCCGCTCCGGTGCCCAGCGCCCACACCATCGACACCCGGTCCAGTGCGTCGACCAGGCCCCGCCCGGACACCTGGGTGACCGTGGTCCGCAGTTCCTCCAGCTCCGACACCGACCGTCCCTCGGGCACCGCGAGCAGGCCGACCAGCTCCCGTGACGTGTGCGGGTCGATGTCCGCGCACAAGGTCTCGTAGATCCGGTTGTGCTCCGTGGCGCGGACGTCCTGGACGAACCGGGCCAGCACCGTGACACCGGGCAGCAGGACCCGCTCGCCCAGCAGCCAGAGCACCGCCCGGTCGAACAGGGCGCCGCGCTGCTCGGCCGACGTCCACACCCGGGCGGCGGTGAACGCGGTGAACTGCTCCTGGGCGTCGGCGGAGGGGCGGTAGCCCAGCAGGTCGCGGATCTCCCGGGCGTGCTCGTGCCCGGTCGGCAGCCGGTCGGGGTACTCCTTCAGGCAGGCGGGATCGTCGACGCCCAGCTGGTCGGCGACGAACGCCGCGACGAGGGCGGGGACTTCAGCCGGGTCGCTGAGGAACGTCCCCAGCATCCGCACCGTGCCCCACTGCACCGCCCAACCCAGCCTGTTCGCGGCGCGGCGTTTGGACCGGGCCAGTTCCAGCGCGGCGGAGTCCAGGCGGAAGAAGCGTTCCAGTTCGCCGGGGGACGGATCGCGGGCAAATTTTCCATATCGGGCGATCTGGTCGTCCGACAGGTAGTCGACCTTCATGGCCGCAGACCGTACGCCCGGCGGGTTCCGGCTGTTCCCACAACGGAACTCCCGCCACCCGAAGGGGTGGAAGAGCGGCGAACCGACCGCCGGGCCGCCGGGCGTTGCCTATCCTGGCCCGCGCACCACGACATCCGGCGCACGGAAGGGGGCGATGCGGACCGGTGGACGACGACGCCTTCACCGCCGACCTGCCCGCCCCGCCGACCGTCCGCATCCCCCGCACCGGAGCCACCCGGCACCCGGCCGCCGCCCGCGACCGCGCGGAACTGCGGGCGGCGATCGCCGAACTGCGCCGGGCCGCCGCTCCGGTGTCGCCCCCGGTGTTCTCGTACCTGACGGTGTCCGGCATCACCGGGGATTCACGGGCCCGGGCGCGGTCCCGCACCAAGGTGCTGGTCGCCCACACGATCGCCGCCGCAGACCGGCCCCGGTGCTGTCGGCCCACCGGTGACGGCTTCGTCCTGGGCATCGCCGGCCCGGACGCCGAAGACCGCATCGCAGGGCTTGAAGTCGAACTCAACCGCCTCGGCAAGCGGCACTGGACCACCGCGGTCCTCCCCGAGGGGGCAACGCCTCCGGACCCGGATTCGGTGGAGGCGTTCCCCGCCGGATGACGGCTGGTCAGGCAGCGGACTGCACCAAGATCATTCCTTAGCGTTCAATCCTTCAAAAATTTGCGCCGGACCCCGTAACTGCCCGTGAGGTCGTATGCCTCAAGGATTTCCATGATCTCCCTATTGCTCTTCACCCGGTCGACCATCGCCGACGAGTGTCCGGCGGAAGCGAGCGGGGAGGTATCTGGCCACGAGTGGGGAAGTCGTCGGCCATCAGTGGGGCCCTAAATGGCCGCCTTTGGGGAGTATGTCAAGGTCACGGTCACAAGATCAAGGCGGCTCGCATCCCCTATCGGGTGCCATCCGCCGAGGATCTGCCGACACGCGTGTCCGGCGTGCTCGCCGTCCTGTTCCTGGTGTTCAACGAGGGCTACCTGGCGACCGGCCCCGACGCCGATCCCCTACGTCACGACCTGACCGCCGAGGCGATCCGGTTCACCCGCTTGATCCGCGTCCTCCTGCCGGGCGAAGGCGAGGTGGCCGGGCTGCTGGCGCTGATGCTGCTCATCGAGGCGCGCCGCACCGCCCGGGTCTCGGCCGACGGCGAGCTGGTCTCCCTCGACGAGCAGGACCGAGGGGCCTGGGACGCGGCGCTGATCGCCGAGGGTCACCGACTGGTGCGCGAGCGCCTCGCCGCTGCCGCCGCCGGGGTGGCTCCGGGCCGCTACCAGATCCTCGCCGCGATCAACGCCGTGCACACCTCCGCCCGCGACATCCGTGACACCGACTGGTCGCAGGTCCTCGCCCTCTACGACCAGCTCGTCCGCCTCGACCCCGCACCGGTCATCGCCCTCAACCGGGCCATCGCGGTCGCCGAACTCGACGGCCCTGAGGTGGCGCTGGCAGCCATCGACCGTCTTGAGGACCAACTGGCCGGCTATCACGCCTACCACGCGACCCGCGCCGACCTGCTGCGCAGGCTGGGCCGCAGTCAGCAGTCACGCGCGGCCTACGACAATGCCATCGAACTGGCGGGCAACACCGCCGAGACCGCCTACCTGACCCGCCGCCGCGACCAACTGCGGTAGCGCCCGCGGATTCCGATCGAAATCCCGCGCGGACGACGTGACTCGTGCACGTTATTCGGTAGGCCGATCGAGAGGGGCCGATCGTGGTGGTGACGGTTACCAAGCTGGAGACCCGGTGCCGCGGGACCCGTAAGGCCGGTGGCCTGACCATGCGTGCCGCGATCGACGCCTTCCTCGACACCCCGAAGGTCAAGGGCTCCCCGAACACCCTGCGCGCCTACACGAACGTGCTCGACCGAACCGCCGATCAGGTCGGCCCCGGCCGCAAACTCGCCGACGTCGACGACACCGAGATTAGCGACGCGCTCACCGAACTGTGGGGCGAGGCGAAGCCTGCGACCTGGAACCGCGCAACCGCGCCGCCGTCCATGAAGCCACCGCGGCCCTGTCCAGCCACCGCCGACGCGGCTAAACCACCAGGTCGATGGGCTACAGCTCGGCTACACACACCCGGCCGGGTCGGCTCCTCGGCGATCTTCCCGTACGCCTCAGTCTGCCCATCAGTCAAAAACTCCACCGGCATGCGCCGGACGTGACCATCTACCCGCACGCGACCGTGGATCTTTGACCGAACATCCGTACCGACCGATCACTTGTGCTAAAGGATCACTATGGGGTGAACATGATCAATCTCACCGATATTGACTGTTCCGTGGGTCCCCGAGGCCGGGAACGGGCCGCATTTCCCCTGAGAGCCCAGCTGGCGGAACATCCTGCCTGATGTTCTGCACGCCTCGATTCCGGCTGATATTTCGCAGTTAATGCATTAACCGTAACCGGTTATTCGTTATTCATCTCCTCAAAAGAGCGTCCTGAGCTGGGGAAATGCAACCCAACCCCGCAAGAGGAGACGCTCGGAGGATCATTCCTGGCGAAGTCTTTAGCTCAGAAACGTTGAACGCTGCACGGTATTTCTGATTTCCGATAACGCGTCCGTATCGGAAATCAGACTTGATGCATATTGCACTGAATCGTCCTCCGGTGTCGCCGGGTGGGGTGCCGTTAACTGTGCGACATCCCGTGAGTTCGCCTAAGCCTCGGTGACGCTCTCTGCTGCTGGCCTAGGCCTTTCCCTCTCTGCCAGTCTGTGGTGATACATCCGATTTTGCCGGGTTAATCTGAGAGGGCACGACAGGAGACCCCCACATGACCAGCACCACCCCCGCCGCGGCAGACCCTGTCAAGCCCCGGGTTTTGTGGAGAGTGGGTTAGCTGGTTTTCTGGAGTGTGAGGCTCCCCCGCTAAGCGGGAAGTGCTGATTGCCTGGTCAGCGGGGTCTGACCTGGTTTCGAGTTCACCTGATCAGCCGTCGCCCGCTCGGC
>NZ_JBXAWK010000123.1:0-4237 GCF_057291755.1 Kitasatospora sp. UYEF31 | reverse complement strand
AGGTCACCACGTCCCATACATCCGTGCTACCAGTTCACATATCCGAGCGGAGGACAAACAACCCGGTTGTGATCTGAACTCAGAACAGGCCCTAGAGATCCAGCATCACCTCGACGCCGGCGTCCCTGTCGTCGTCGAGAGCTACTTCGCCCGGTGTCTCACCACTCACCGGGCCTTGGGAGCCCGGCTCGGTGTCACCCTGCCGAGTTGGCTGCCGGAACCCGCTACGTACCACCTCGTCTGCGACGACGACGAGAGACAGCGTCGACTCGCTGGGCGGAACAAGCCGGTCTCGCGGTGGGACTCACTGGTCGAGACCGTTACGGACCGAGTGACGGACGCCTACGCATCGTTCCCGATGCATCGCGTCGACACCACGGGGCGCAGCCCCGACGAGGTCCTCCGAGTGATCATGGATACCGATACGCAAGGAGCGCACCCCCATGCAGACTCAGAGCCTGTGGGAGCACACCCTCACGTTCTTCCCGCAGTTCCTCGCCACGCTGCGGGAACGTGTCGCCCCTGACGCCACCGTCGCGGTGGTCGGCGCGAGCGACGGCAAGTTCGTCCTGCCCCTCGCCGCCGCCGGCTACCGCGTCGTCGCCATCGAACGCGACGCGGTAGCCCTCCATGGGGGCGACGTCCATCTCCCGGGTGACAGCCAGGCCCACGCGTTGGGACTGATCGATCGACTGAAGCTCGAAGAACTGCACGAACGCGTAGAGGTCGTTGAGGACGACTTCCTGGACGGTGAACCCCTGGGCCTGCAGTGCGACTCGGTCTGGACGAGCTGCTCGTGGCACTACAGTGCCAACCACCACCGCCCGCTCGGCGAGTTCGTCGACCGCATGCAGCGCCTGGTCCGCCCAGGCGGCATGTTCGGCGCGGAGTTCATGATGCCCGTCGAAAGACGTCACCACATGATCGAGCACTACACCTCCCCGGAACGCCTTCACCCCCACTTCATCGGCGACTGGGAGGTCCTGCTCACCCTGCGCACCACCGAGTTCACGGAGCGCGCCCACGTCGGCCAGCTGCACGACCACACCCACCGCATGGGCCTCCTGCTCGCGGCCCGGACATCCACCCTCACCGACCACTTCTGAGAGAAGGCCCCATGAAGCACGAATACGAGGCGAAGTTCCTGGCCGTCGACGTCGCCGACCTCCAGAACAAACTGAGCGCACTCAATGCCGTCCAGGCATTCCCCCGCACGCTCCTCACCCGCAAGATCTTCGAGAACGACTCCCTCGACGGCGGCGCCTGGATCCGCCTGCGGGACGAGGGCACCCGCTCGACCCTCACGCTCAAGCAGGTCACCGACGCCACGACGATCGACGGCACCAAGGAGATCGAGACCGAGGTCACCGACCTGCAGGCCATGGCCGACATCCTGCGCCGGGTCGGCCTCACCGAGGTCCGGTACCAGGAGAACTACCGCGAGGAATGGCGCCTGGGCGAGGTCGCCTTCGACTTCGACACCTGGCCCGACCTCCCCACCTTCCTGGAGATCGAAGGACCCGACGAGGCATCGGTACGCCAGGCCGCCGCCCTGCTGGACCTCGACTACTCCGAGGCCCGGTTCGGCAGCGTCGACGAGATCTACAAGAGCGAGTCCAGCCGCGACATCCTCGCCGAGCCCACGCTCCTGTTCTCCGAAGCCGAGAAGCAGAAGGACGCTTCTCCTACAGCCCAGGACCGTTGATCACGGAGGGAGACGAGCGATGCTGACGGAAGTCGCCCTACAGCACAGGGTGATCCCCGGGATCGCCGAGTTCGCCCGAGGAGGACTGCCCTCACCGGCGGCCACCGACGACGGCAACGAGTGGGTCGACGGACTCTGCTGGCTCTACTGCGGACAGCGGTGGACGCGCGTCCTGTGGATCGGCCCCGCCAGAGTCGCCGGGGCCCAAGCCCCGATGTACGCGTGCGGCGCCTGCATCGGCGAGCTGCAGGAACGGGTCCGGCAATCCTTCTTCTATGAAAACCGCCCGGCCGGCTCCACCCGGCCAAGCGAATCCGCCGAGGTGGGGCAGTCGACCTCCGGCAAGAGAACCGGCAAGCATCGGGGCCAGAGCAGGCTCTTCCGCCGTAGTTAAGCCCCCGCCCCGGTCACGCTGGCGCCCGCTGTTCCCCGCAGCGAGAGCCCGGGGCCGGGGCGGGTCCTTGGCGTGCGCGCCTTCGGCGGAAGCTCCGAGACGAACGGTCTGATGTGAACGATCACGTAATTCGGCTCTGTCGACGATTTTGTGATGGCGCCCGGCTGAGCTGGGCATCTACCGGGTGTGCGATTCAAGGGATTTGGGGCGGTTGCTGCCGCATTTGGCGGGTGTGGTCGTGGAGTCCGTCGAGCGGGTAGCCGGGGTGGTCACGTTTCGTACGTCGTGCCGGACGCTCCCTGCGAGATGTCCGGGTTGCGCGATGCCGTCCTGGCGGGTGCACGGCCGGTACCTGCGCCGCCTCGCTGACGCACCCATGGGTGCGGCGCCCGTCGTGATCGAGTTCTTGGTACGGCGCTTCAAGTGCCTCAACTCCCGTTGCCCTGCGGTGACTTTCGCCGAGCAGGTTCAAGGGCTGACCAGACCGCATGCCCGCCACGTCCGCGACTTCGCCACCATGATGCGCGACCACCGCAGCGACCTCCTGCCCGGCTGGCTGGAGCGGGTCCTCGCAGACGATCTGCCGGCGCTGCACTCCCTCGTCAACGGCCTGCGCCGCGACATCGACGCCATGACCGCGGCCTTTTCCACCTCCTGGAGCTCAGGCCAGGTCGAGGGCCACGTGACACGAGTGATTCTGTGGAATCAGAATTGTCAAGCTTGCTGTGCTTTGCCCTGACGGACCTCGACGATCGGCAGGGCGGTGGCACCGGCCGGAAGGTCGAGCTGCCGAGGCGTCAGCCCGGCCGGGATAGGGATGTCGGCAAGCCGGTCGAGGAGCCGGTCGAGGGCGGCTTGACCGTCGTCGACGGCAGCTTGCTCGTCCTCGGTGAGTGGGATCGAGACGGCCATCTTCTGCAAGTTGCCCTTGGCTTCGAGGAGTTGCGCTTTGGTGGAGTCCTTGGGGGTGTAGAAGTCGCAGCGCGCGCAGGCCATGCGGTGCTGGCACTGCTCGAAGAAGGTGTAGGTGCAGTAACCGTGCCCGAGGTCGTAGTGCTGCCAGGGTTCGCCGGTCGCGGCGGCGCCGGAGGCGACCGCGTCGCGGTCCACCAGGACCTCGATGGTGCGTACGTTCCGCTCGAAATAGCCCGCCTCGGAGTATGCCTTGGAGAGGGTGTTCGGGGTGATCTTCGCGTAGTACTGGGTGGATTGTGGCGATCGGTGTCCGAGCCAGGCTTGCAGCTCGAACAGCGTCATCGGTTCCTTCGCGTTGTAGAGCTGGCTGGCAATGGTGGAGCGGGCCCGGTGGCTGGTGATGTTCCCGCGGACGTCGGCGTCCGGAACGCCGGCTTTGCGGCAGAGCATCGGGATGATCGTGTTGTTGATGTAGCTGGTTGAGACGCGGCGGGCGCGAACGGCGAACAGCAGCTCGACGTGCTCGCTGGTGCGGCGGTCGGTGAACTTCGGCTGGTCCGGGCGGATGGCCTGCCAGGCGTCGATGGCCTGGCCGAGGATCGGGTCGACCGGCTTGGTGAAGGCGGTGCCGGTCTTGTGGGTCGGGACGTCGAGCAGGCAAACTGCGTCGCGGGCCAGTACCTGCTGCGAGTCGCCTGCGATCGAGTTCCCGTCGTGTTGCCAGCGGATGCAGCCCTGTCTCAACCGGGCGATCTCGTTGCTGCGTTGACCGGAGAACAGCCAGGTCAGCGTGACCGCGCGGACCAGCTCGAAGGGGTAGATGCCGAAGGCGTCGCCGACCAACCAGTTGCGCGACTGGTAGTCGAGGTGGCAGACCGCGCTGTCCATGAGGCTGTTGTCCAGGATGGCCGCGTGGTGGTTCGGCAGGTTCCGCTCGACCGTGGTGATCAGGTCGGCGCGAACAGCCTGGTCGATCCAGCCCTGGAGGCGTTGTGCCAGCACGGCACCGACGGCGTCGCCCTGGGGCATGGAGGTGGCCCGGTGGAGCGCGCCGAGGACGTGGCCGGCCTCGTGATGGGCCAGTTCCTCCTCGGGTGAGCCTGGTGCCACGGTGTCCGCCCGGTCGCCCCTAGGTCCTGTCTGGAATTCGGATCATGAATTCGGCGCGATGCTGCGGAGCCAGAGCATCGCGCCGCACAGGTGGAGTCCGGCTTCGTAGCTGG
>NZ_JBXAWK010000122.1:0-4285 GCF_057291755.1 Kitasatospora sp. UYEF31 | reverse complement strand
CACAACCGCCGGGCCCGCCCCTACCGGTGGGAGTACGACGCGGACGCCGATCACGCCCGCTACCTCGCCCGCCGTCCCGAAGCGGAGCAGGATGGTGGGCTCTACGCCCAGGCCGCATAGTCCTCACGCCCAGTGACCAATTACCGTCCCGCAACCAGCAAGGAACTTCCGACGCGCTGCACTAGGCGGCCCGCTGCTCGGCCTCGGCTTGCCGCCGCTTGGCCTCCCGGCACCCGGTGCAGACGTTGTGGTCGGTCGTGTAGCGCTCCTTCTTGTACAACGCCCAGTTCTCGTCGGTGAACTTCGTCCGGCAGCGTGAGCACGCCGGGCGCCGGGCCGCTTCCTCGACGGCACGGCGTTCGGCGTCGCGCCGCTCTCTCTCCGCCCGCTGGGCCTGGGGAAGGCCCAAGGGAGCTGACGCCTGAGCAGACCCAGGAGCTGGCCGCGCGGATACAGACGTCCCTCGCGGACCAGCCCGAAGAAGAGCAAGCACCGTGAATGACTCACACGGCCTCAGGACGTCGCGTTGTGGGCGGCCGCGACCGCCTCGATGCGGCGGGCCAGCTCGATGTCGTGTTCGGCGACGTGCCCGCCGAGGTCACTGGAGGAGATCGACAGGTGCAGCGTCTTGTAGCCGAGGGTGGCGTTGGAGTGGTGTCCCCACTCGTCCTGGATGGCGGCGATGTGCATGACGAACGCGGCACCCGCGATGTGCTTCACCGTGTACGTGCGCTCGATCCGGCGGCCGTCGGTCGTCCAGCCCGGCAGGTCCTCGATGCGCTTGTTGATCTCGTCGTGGTTCAGGGCCTCAGCCATGTACGCCTCCCTCGATGACGGGTGTCAGCACGTCGGCCAGGGCGTGCCCGACCGGGGCATCGTGCCACAGCCGCATGTCCCGGGCGAGGCCTTGAAGTTCCCGGGCGGCGCGGGCTGAGCCGGTCTCGACGGTGATGGCCGCCGCGGTGCGGGCGAGATCGAGCGCATGCTCGGGTTCGCCCTGCGCGGCTTTGGCGCGGGCGTGCCGGGCGGACCACACCCCGACGTCGCGGCGGGAGACGGTCGGGCTGGCCGGGATGATCTGGCTCCACAACCGGTCGGCCTCCGCGGCTGCTCCCAGCCGTCCGTAAGACGTGGCGCGCTGGACTTCGACGTAGGCGGGGGTGCGCAGGCAGGCAGTGCCCCACTGCTCGACGTCGACACGGGCGACCAGGAGCGCCGCCTGGTCCAGGAGCTCGTCGACGGCACGGCGGTCGCCCAGGAGCGCGGCACCGTGGGCCTGCTGCTGCAGGGCGAACACCCTCACCTCCGGCGACAGGCTTTTGCCGGCGGAAAGGGCGCTGGTGCACAGGTCGACGACGACGGTGCCCGCGCCGCGGTCGGTGTGGGCCATGGCGCGGTCGACCAGACAGCAGGCGACCGCCTCCGCGTTCCCGGAGCGGTGCGCGAGCTCCAGGGCCGTCCCGTGCCAGTAGAGCGCTCCCTCGGGGTCTCCAGCGTCGAGGAACAGCCATCCGGCGAATGCGGCGTAGGCGCTCCCGACCTGGGACAACGGACCGCGCACGGCGGCGTCCGCGTCGTCCAGGAGGCGTCCGACCAGCCCGCTCTGGGCGACGACGGTGGTGATGAGGTCGAGCGGCCCGAGCATCATGTCGGCGCAGTAGTGCCCGGCGAGCTGTTGGCGGAAGTAGTCGGTAAGGGCGGGGTCGACACTCCGGCGGCCGCCCCGGGTGAACCCTGCGGGCAGGGCCAGGGTGGCGGCGCCGGACAGCGTGAGGAATCGGCGGCGGTCCACCGGAACAACGCTAATCACCGGAGCCGGACCTTCCGATGCCGTTGGTCCGGCCGTTTTGATGCCCAGTTCGGTCTGGGTTCTGCCGGTCAGCCGGGTCAGCAGGCGGCGGTAGACCGGGCTGGGCCGGGTGACCTCGCCGTCCTCCCACTTGGCCACCGTCCGCGCGGTCACGTGGACCTCGCGTTCTTCGGTCTGGCCGGCCAGCGCGGTCAGGGCCCGGGCGAACTCGTCGCGGGATTCCCCGCGCTTTTCGCGGACGGCGCGCAGCAGCCGGTTGGGCGTGCGCGGTCGGGGAGCGGGCATCGCGGTGGGCCTCACTTCTGGCCGGGGCGACCACCGTACCGAGCGGGGGCGCAGCGTGACCACGTCGGAGAAAAGGCATCACAGAAGGCATCGCGAGGTCGGGTACGGCGGCGGAAGACTCATGGCGTGGCCCGGCTCCGCCGTGGCGAGACCCCGCCGGGTTTCCACCAATCCCGTCGGGCCGGGCCACCCGAACACCTGCCGCGGTGCGGAGTCCGGTGGCCTCCATCCACCCACGGTTCCGCATCGCGGCAGCCCACCCGCACGAGTGACTCTGGGGAGACCGCCATGCCTGTCCTGCCCGACCCCCGCACCGCCGGCCAGCGCGCCGCACAGATCCTCACCGCCATCAAGGCCGACGCCGAGTACGACCGTCTGATCGACAGCAGCCTGCTGTACGCGGACTGCTGGAAGTGCGCTGCGAACGGCTTCGTCGTCGTCGCCGCGTGGGACGAGACGAAGGACTCCCCGTTCCTTCTCGCCGAGGCCTTGAAGGCTTTGGCGCTGAAGGCGGCGGTGTTCGAGTCCACCGCCGACGAGCACCTGGCCGAGCTCCTGGTCGCCGGTCCCGTCGACGAGATGGTGCACGCGGTGCTCGCGCAGACCAGCCTGATGACGCGCATCGCCGGGCGTCTGGGCGTGACCTGGGTGCACATGACCGATTGTGAGAGCTACGGCTACGAGCCGGGCGGCTACACCGACGAGGTGTACGCGGCCGCCGGGTTCGGTCAGATGGACCGCCGGTACTGGCTGTCCAGCACCGAGGCCTCGCGCCGCAGCGCGCTGCTCGACCAGCGGTACGTCAGCATCGGGTTCGGGGCCGGCGGCCGGTCGCACTCCTTCGACTTCGCCGAGCCCGTCCCGGCCTGAGTCATTCAGACGCGGGGCAGGACCTGCCGCAGCGCGTCCAGCACCTCCGCCTGACCGAACCTGGCCCGTGCCGTCTCCTCGGCGCGGGCCAGTGTCGTGGGTAACTGCTCGGGTCCGCCGTCGCGCAGCACCGCCAGTAGCCACACCTGAAGGTCTGCGGCGTTCTCGGGCAGGCCCGGCAGAGGTGGCCCGGTAGGCACGGCGGCGTCGAGCGTCGCAGGCCTGCGGCGGACCAGCGTCGACGTCACGGTGTTCACAAACGCCTTCACCGGCGCCGGTTCCGCGGCACGGGCCGGCACGACGGGCTCGGGTTCCGCGGCGGCCGGGGGCGGGGGCGTGGTCCAGGCAATGGTGTCGGGCACGGTGTTCTCGGAGGCGTACCGGCCCGGGGCCAAGGCGACCCGGTCGGGGTGGACACATACCGGGGCGCCGGTGAGTGCGTCCTTGCGCATCCCGTCGGCCGGATCGAACGGCCACCGCTTGTCCGGGCGCTCGGCGACGTCGAAAGCGCCGGCGACAAACAGCAGGGAAGGGCACCAGGAGCAAACATCGTCCTCGCGGTGCGCGGGCAGCCGCGGCCGGTCCTGGGTCATCGGCGGCCTCCGGTCAGTAGCGGCGTAACACCAAGCGTAGTGAGTCATTGGAGGAGTAATGGGCGTTCTGTCCAAGCCACGCGACCACCTGATCGAGCAGGCCCTGGGCCTGGCGAATGTCTGGTGCGCCGGGCACATCATCGACGGGGCTCCGGCGCTGGCCCACGCGGTGAAGGTCACCGCCGTCCTGGAGGAGCACGCCCGTACCACGCCGGTGGAAGTGTTGGCCGGGGTGCTGCTGCACGACGCCCCGGACCTGGGACCGGCAGGGGAGTGGAAGCCGATCGTCGCCGGGATGTTCGGCGAGAGAGTGCTGCAGGTGGTCTGCGGTCTGGAGGCCGAGCACCAGGCGCTGGACACCTACGGCCTGGTCCCGGGGTCGTCGAACGCGCGGATCGAAGCGCTGGGCCGCACCGACCCGGACGTGCTGCGGGCGCTGGCCGCCGACAAGGTCGTCAGCATCGGGTACGTGCTCGGGCAGGCGGCGAAGGCGGAGGACCCGGCGGAGTACTGGGCAAAGCGTGAGTCGTTCCTGCGGTGTGTGCCGCACTTCCAGGAGTTCGCCCGCACCGCCGCGCCCTATCTGCCTCCGACGATGGCGAACGCACTGGACACACTGCTCAGCAGGGCACCCTAGTGCAGCGCGTCGGAAGTCCTTTGCCGGTCGCACCGGCTGCCTTGATCACTCTTGGTAGTCGGCGAGGTGGATGAGGGCGGCCGTCTCGAA
>NZ_JBXAWK010000121.1:0-4313 GCF_057291755.1 Kitasatospora sp. UYEF31 | reverse complement strand
CAGGCGCCGAGCGACGACTGAGCGAAGCGAAGACGGCGGGAGGAAAACGCCTGCGCTTGGAGCCCGGAATCAGCACAGCCCGCGCTTGGAGCCCGAAATCAGCACAGCCCGCGCTTGGAGCCCGGCTTAAGACCGCGCAGCCAGGATCGCGTCGTGGACCATCCGCACCAGCGCCTCGTCGGCGTCGCGGCGGCCGAACTCGGACGCGGCCTTGCCCATGTCGTGCAGGCGGCGCGGGTCGGTCAGCACCGGGAGGACGTTGTTGATGATCCACTCGGGTGTCAGGTCGGCGTCGTCGATCAGCAGGCCGCCGCCGGCCTTGACCACCGGCTGGGCGTTGAGCCGCTGCTCGCCGTTGCCGATGGGCAGCGGGACGTACGCGGCGGGCAGGCCCACGGCCGCGAGTTCGGCGCAGGTCATCGCGCCGGAACGGCACAGCGTGAGGTCGGCCGCGGCGTACGCCAGGTCCATCCGGTCCACGTAGGGCAGGACGATGTAGGGGGCCCCGCCGGGCGGGGCGGTGATCCGCAGTTCGTTCTTCGGGCCGGCCGCGTGCAGCACCTGCACACCGGCGGCGAGCAGCCGCTGGGCGGTGGCGGCCATGGTCTCGTTGAGGCGCTGCGCGCCCTGCGACCCGCCGAACACCAGGAGCGTGGGGCGGTCGGGGTCAAGGCCGAAGGCGGCCCTGGCCTCGTAGCGGACGGCGGCGCGGTCCAGCGTGGAGATCGAACGCCGCAGCGGGATGCCGACGTACTGCGCGTTGCGCAGCTTGCTGTCGGGGGTGCTGGCGGCCACGAAGCGGGTGTAGCGCGCGCCGACCTTGTTTGCCAGCCCGGGCCGGGCGTTGGCCTCGTGCACGACGATCGGCACGCCGCAGCGCTTGGCGGCGAGGTAGCCGGGGAGCGCGACGTAGCCGCCGAAGCCGACGAGGACGTCGGCACGGGTGCGCTCCAGGACGTCGGCGGCGGCGCGGATGGTGCCGCGCAGCCGGCCGGGGACGGTCATGAGTTCAGCGGAGGGCTTGCGCGGCAGCGGCACGGCCGGGATCAGCGCGAGCTCGTAGCCCCGGGCCGGCACCAGCGTGGTCTCCAGGCCCTTGACGGTGCCCAGGCATGTGATGCCGACGTCGGGGTGGGCGCGGCGGAGCGCGTCCGCCAGAGCCAGTGCCGGCTCGATATGACCGGCGGTACCCCCGCCTGCGAGGACGACATGCACCCGGATCACCCATCTCTGCGCGGCAGGAGCCGCGCGAACACTCTGCGGACCACCCCCGGACCACGTCGTGCCATGGCTCTTGCTGTGTCCGGGTCGCTTTTGGCGAAGGACAGCAGCATGCCCAGGGCGAACATGGTCGGCAGGAGGGCGGATCCTCCGTAGGACAGCAATGGCAACGGCACGCCGGCGATCGGCAGGAGGCCGAGCACCGCACCGATGTTGATCATGGCTTGGGCCGAGATCCACGCGGTGGCGCCGCCCGCGGCAAGTCTGATGAAGGGATCCTTCGTCCGGCTTGCGATGCGGATACCGGCATAGCCTAGGGCCGCGAAGAGGGTGAGTACGGACAGCGTCCCCACCAGACCCAGTTCTTCACCGATCACGGCGAAGATGAAGTCGGTGTGCGCCTCCGGCAAAGTGCCCCATTTTTCATAGCTCGTCCCGATTCCACTGCCGAAGAATCCACCGGTGGACAGCGCGTAGATGCCGTGGGCCGCCTGTTGGGTCTTGCCCTGGGGGTCGGAGAACGGATCAAGGAAGTTCATAAACCGCTCGGCCCGGTGCGGTTTGGTGACGATCGCGAACGTCGCGACCACCGTGGTGGCCGCCAGGGCGACGGTGAACAGGCGGCCCGGAGCCCCGGCGATCCACAGCAGGGCGAAGACCAGGGCCACGATGATCATCGCGGTGCCCATGTCGCCGCCGGCCATCACCAGGGTCAGGACCAGCACCGCGACCGGCAGCAGCGGGACGAACAGGTGCCGCCACTGGCTGAGCAGCCGGCGCTTGCGGGTCAGGACGTCCGCGCCCCACAGGACCAGGGCCAGCTTGGCGAACTCGGAGGGCTGGATCTGGAACGGGCCGCCCAGGGAGATCCAGTTGCGGTTGCCGTTCACCTCCACGCCGATGCCCGGCACCATGACCACGCACAGCAGACCGACGCAGGCCAGAAGCAGGGGCGCGGCCAGGACCCGGTAGGCGCGCAGCGGCAGCCACGCGCCGATCCACATCAGCGGCAGACCCAGGCCCACCGCGATCGCCTGCTTGATGAAGATCGTGTCGAAGCTGCCGTAGAGGATCCGGGAGACCACCTGGGAGGCGGACAGCACCATCACCAGGCCCAGGACGCAGAGCATGAGACCGGCCCCGAGGATCAGGTAGTACGGGGTCAGCGGGCTGCTGAAGGCCCGCAGGGTGCGGAACTCCGGGATCCGCCACCGGGCGGCCTGCGCGGGAAGCCAGGGGACCCCCGTCTTCGCCGGGTTCTTCCCCGCCACGGCGGTCCCGGCCGCACGCGCGGCGGGCCGGGCGACGGCCGGGCGCGGAACGCCCGGCAGCGCGGTGGGCTGCTGCCCGGACCGCTCGGGCTGCCCGGCGGGTTTGGATGTCCTGCTGCTTGAGGCGCCCGCCACAGAGACGACCCTTCCGTCAGTTCCGGCTGGCGGTCAGCCGGTGGACGGCGGCGGCGAAAGCGTTTCCGCGGGCGCTGTAGTTGGCGAACATGTCCATCGAGGCGCATGCCGGTGCCAGCAGCACAGTGTCCCCCGGACGGGCCAGTCCCGAAGCTTCGCCGACCACCCGGTCCATCGCTCCAGTGTCCGTGTCGGCGACCTCGACCACCGGGACCTCCGGGGCGTGTCGCGCCAGTGCGTCGCGGATCACCGCCCGGTCGGCGCCCATGAGGACGACCGCCCGCAGGTGCTTCGCGGCACCGGCGACCAGGCCGTCGAAGGACGCGCCCTTGGCCAGGCCCCCGGCGATCCAGACGACGCTGTCGAACGAGGCCAGGGACGCGGCGGCGGCGTGTCCGTTCGTCGCCTTGGAGTCGTCGACGTACGTGACGTCGCCCGAGACTGCGACCGTCGCGATGCGGTGCGCGTCCGGGGTGAAGGCCCGCAAGCCCCTGCGTACAGCCCCCGTCGACACTCCATGGGCGCGGGCCAGCGCGGCGGCGGCCAGGGCGTTGGCGATGTTGTGCGGCACCGGTGGCTTGACGTCGTTCACCGAGCCGAGCTCGGCCGCGTTCTTCTGCCGGTCGGCGACGAAGGCGCGGTCCACGAGCAGGCCGTCGACCACACCGAAGTTGGACGGGCCCGGGGCACCCAGGCCGAAGCCGACCGCCCGGCAGCCGTCGACCACGTCGGCGTCCATGACGAGCCGTTCGGTGGCCGGATCGCTGCGGTTGTAGACGCAGGCGGTCCGGCAGCCGTCGAGGATCCGGCCCTTGGCCGCCGTGTAGGCCTCTTCGGAGCCGTGCCAGTCGAGGTGGTCGGGGGCCACGTTGAGCACGGCGGCGGCCTGCATGCTGATCGCGTCGCGGCCGTCCGTCTCGTTCCACGGCGTGGTCCAGTGCAGCTGGAAACTCGAAAGTTCCAGAGCGAGGACGTCGTACGGAGGGTCGGCCAGGACGGCGTCGAGCACCGGGGTGCCGACGTTGCCGACGGCGACCGCCCGCTCGCCGGCGGCGGTCAGGATGCTCTCCAACATCTTCACCGTGGTGGTCTTGCCGTTGGTGCCGGTGATGCCCAGCCAGGGTGCCGCGGAGGTGTCGTCGGCGTCCGCCCGGCGCAGCCGCCAGGCCAGTTCGACGTCACCCCACACAGGGACCCCGGCCCTGTCCGCCGCGGCGAACAGGGGCGCGGACGGCCGCCAGCCGGGCGACGTGACGACCAGGTGCACACCGGCGGGCAGGGTCTCCGCGTCGCCGAGGCGTACGGTCGCGCCCAGTTCCTCAAGGGCCGCGGCACGGCCGGCCGCGGCCTCGTCGGCCGCCCCGTCCACCACCGTGACGTCGGCGCCGAGGCCGCGCAGCGCGCGGACCACGGAGGCCCCGGTGACGCCGGTGCCGGCGACGCAGACGCGCAGTGCGGCCCAATCGGCGGCTCTGTGCTGATACCGGGCTCCAAGCGCGGACGTCTTCCTCCGGTCCCCGTCGCTGGCGCTCCGGGGCCCGTCGGCGTCCGCGCGTCGCCCGGAAAAGCCGCGTCCTGCGGACGCGCTCCGGGACGCTTCGCGCCCGTCGCCTCGTGCGGGTGCCGCTTCGGACGCTTCGCGCCCGTCGCCTCGTGCGGGTGCCGCTTCGGACGCTTCGCGCCCGT
>NZ_JBXAWK010000120.1:0-4345 GCF_057291755.1 Kitasatospora sp. UYEF31 | reverse complement strand
CCGGCCCCGCCCCACCCCCCCCCCCCCCCCGCCGCCCCGCCCCCCCCCCCCCCCGGCCCCCCCCCCCCCCCCCCCCCCCCCCCCCCCCACCCACCCCCCCCACCCCCCCCCCCCCCCCCCCCGCGCCGGCCCCCCCCCCCGCCCCCCCCCCCCCCCCCCCGCTGCTCTGTGTCTGTGGACTTCTACAGACTTCTACCAGGTGACAGCTCAGTCGGCGAGGCGCTCGCCGGACTCGGCGTGGAACATGTGCAGTTCGTCGGTCATCGGCGTGACGTACAGCGTCTCGCCCTTCTCCGGCACGCTGCGACCGCCGACGCGGACGACCACCTGGCGGCCCTCGCCCTCGATCGTCGCGGTGCCGTAGACGTACGCGTCGGAGCCGAGTTCCTCGACCACGTCGACAGTGACGGCCAGACCCTGCGCCGACTCCGCGGAGCCGACCACCAGGTGCTCGGGGCGCACGCCCACGGTCACCTTCGTGCCCGCGGCGGCCCGGGCCTCGGCCGGGACGGGCAGCACGGCGTTGCCCCAGTGCACGCCCTTCTCAGTCAAGTCGACGGTCACCAGGTTCATCGCGGGGGAGCCGATGAAGCCGGCCACAAAGACGTTCGACGGGCGGTCGTACATCTTGCGCGGGGTGTCGACCTGCTGGAGCAGACCGTCCTTGAGGACCGCGACCCGGTCGCCCATGGTCATGGCCTCGACCTGGTCGTGCGTCACGTACACGGTCGTGGTGCCCAGGCGGCGCTGCAGCGAGGCGATCTGCGTACGGGTGGAGACACGCAGCTTGGCGTCCAGGTTGGACAGCGGCTCGTCCATGAGGAAGACCTGCGGGGAGCGGACGATGGCCCGGCCCATGGCGACCCGCTGGCGCTGACCGCCGGAGAGCGCCTTGGGCTTGCGGTCGAGGTACTCGGTCAGGTCGAGGATCTTCGCGGCCTCCTCGACCTTCTTGCGGATCTCGTCCTTCGCGATGCCCGCGATCTTCAGAGCGAAGCCCATGTTGTCGCCGACGGACATGTGCGGGTAGAGCGCGTAGTTCTGGAAGACCATCGCGATGTCGCGGTCCTTGGGCTCCAGGTAGGTGACGTCCTTCGGGCCGATGCTGATCGATCCTGAGGTCACCTCCTCCAGACCCGCGAGCATCCGCAGCGCGGTGGACTTGCCCGAGCCGGACGGGCCAACGAGGACGAGGAACTCGCCGTCCTCGATCTCCAGGCTGAGCTTGTTGACGCTCGGGTTCTTCGCGCCCTTGTAGACGAGCGTGGCGTCTTTGTACGTGACCGAAGCCATGGCGATAACCGCCCCTTCACCGGCAGGAACGTGCCGGACGATCCGAGTGGAGGGTGAACTTGTTCATGTATTGGTCTGGTCCAATTCGCACCAGAGCCGGATCACCGTAACCCGCGGAGGTTCGTTCAGGCCAGTAGTTGACGGTCACATCCGTACAGTCTTGTGCTGAAACAGCCTGCAAGATATGCAAACCCCTGCAGCAAGCTGCGGAAGGCCGACCCCTAAGCTGGTCCGTCATGAGGACACGACTGGCGGACATCGCCGCCCAAGCGGGCGTGAGTGAGGCCACCGTTTCGCGTGTCCTGAACAGCAAACCGGGCGTCGCCGAGGACACCAGGCAGACGGTGATAACCGCGCTGGACGTGCTCGGCTACGAGCGTCCGGCACGCCTGCGCCGCCGCAGCGCGGGCCTGGTCGGGCTGATACTCCCCGAGCTGGACAACCCGATCTTCCCGGCCTTCGCGCAGATCATCGAACGGGCGCTCGCGCACCACGCGTTCACCCCGGTCCTGTGCACGCAGACCCCGGGCGGCGTCACCGAGGACGACTACATCGAACTGCTCATCGAGCGCGGCGTCTCCGGGATCGTCTTCGTCTCCGGACTGCACTCCGACTCGGGTGCCGACCTCTCCCGGTACGTCCGCCTGGTCGAACGCAGGCTCCCCGTGGTGTTCGTCAACGGCTACGCCCAGGGGCTGGACGCGCCGTTCATCTCCAGCGACGAGGCCGTCGCCGTCGAACTGGCCATCGGCCACCTGGCGTCGCTGCGCCACCGCCGCATCGGGCTCGCCGTCGGGCCCGAGCGGTACGTGCCCACCGCCCGCAAGATCGCCGGGTTCCGCCGCGGCCTGAAGTCGGCCTTGGGCGTCGACGACGCCGACCAGTGGATCGAACGCTCGCTGTTCTCCGTCGAAGGCGGCCAGGCGGCCGCCGGACCGCTGCTCGACCGGGGCGCGACCGCGATCGTGTGCGGCAGCGACCTGATGGCCCTGGGCGTTATCCGGGCCGTGCGTGGGCGCGGTCTGCGGGTGCCGGAGGACGTCTCCGTCGTGGGTTACGACGACTCGCCGCTGATCGCTTTCACCGACCCGCCGCTGACGACCGTCCGCCAGGCTGTGGCACCGATGGGAGCGGCGGCCGTGCGGGCGCTGCTGGACGAGATCGGCGGGGGGCAGTCCCCCCGTACGGAATTGTTCTTCCGTCCCGAGTTGGTCGTACGGGACTCCACGGGGCCGGCCCCTGAGGCGTCAGGCAGCTGACGTCAAGGCATCCAGCAGTGCGTCGATGTGCGGCTGGGCAGTGCGCAGCCGGGCGGTCGCCGCGCCATCGAACACCGCATCCGATCACATCGAGGTCTCCGGCGAGGCGATACGACAGTTGCCCACCCGCCGTCGTCGGAGAGTCCTCTTCCGCGCCGATGGTGCCGCTGCCACCAAAGTGGCTCGCCGGCCCCGTCAGGACGCCGCACTGGTGGAGACCACCGACCTGCTGGACCTGACCGGCTGGCCGGGCGGGCTGCGGCTCATCGTGCGCCGTGAGCCCGTTCATCCCACGTACGCCCGTGACGTGAAGCCGTACGAGATCGCCACCGGGTTCCGCTACCAGGTCATCGCGACCAACACCCCCGGCCGGCGACTGCAACGGCTTGACGCCCGCCATCGCGTCCACGCCCACGTCGAGTCGGGCAGTCGACGGTCAAAAGCCCTCACCCTGACCCGGCTGCCGTCCAAGAAGTTCGCCCTCAACCAGGCCTGGTGTGCCCTGCTCGCCCTGACCATGGACTTGCTGTCCTGGCTCCAGCTCCTGGCCCTGGAGGGTGGCAAGCTCGCCCGGGCCGAACCCGCCACCATGCGCACCGAACTGTTCGACGTCCCCGCCAAACTCGCCGACCACGCCTGCGGCCGGGAACTGAAGCTTGATGCAGCCTGGCCCGCCAGCCATCGGGCCGTCGCCGTGTGGGACCGCGTTCAGGAGCTGCCCGGCATCGGCTGACCTTCGGCCCGGCATCCGCACGATCCGAAAGGGAGAAGCCCCGCAGCACCCTCGGCCCGTGGAAACCGACGGCTATCCGTGACGACACATGGGTCGGTCATCGCCGGCACTCGAAGGACAAACCGGGATCAACCGCCAACCCCGGCCGACCACTTCAGGGTGGCGCGCGCACGTGAATGATCGAGGCTGGACCTTCTCGGTCTACCGCCCCGACCTGCGGAAACTCTCAGCAATTAGCTTCTTGCATCAGCCCTGCATGGATGCTGCCCACAACCAGCTGAATGACCTAAACAGTTGCGATCATTCAGTGACGAAACCTGCCAGAAGCTGGCCATCTTCCATCTCGTCCTCTGAAAGACCAAGACCGAACCTGGTCTCCACCAGACGGAGAACTGACTCCACTGGGCTGCCTCCAGCCAGAAGTCCGGAATCGGCCATTTCATTCAGAAGAATATCCGGATCTTTTCCTCCGCGGTGACTCGGGCCGCCGGGATCAAAGGAGCACATCGACTCACCGTTCAGAGCATAAACAAACCATGGCACCGTCTCCGTCTTCACGACTACCACAACCTCCGTGCCCAGAGAAACCTCTGGGATCACGTCCAAGACATGCGCCCCCCCAGATCTGGACGCCGTACGGCCAGCCCAGAACGCTCCCTGCGCGAATCACCCGAATATCGCCGCTGCCTTCGACCCCGAAGCGGTCGACCTCGAAATTTTCCGCATCCTGTCGTGTCATGCGTGTGTGCCCCCCGGTGCATCCCATCCGCAGGAGAAGGTCTTCCGGCTCCACGCCCCGGGCGAAGGTAATGGAGAAGCCTTCGGTGAAAGCCTCGGGAAGCCACTGGAGACCATCGAGCATCGGTTCCATATAATCCTCACTCTGATCGTTGTGACGACGTGTGAATTGCGTGCAGGGTGGACAGGAAACGAATCCCCTGTCCACCCCACACGCTAAATCGTACTACTAACCCAATTCAAAGTATCTAGACAGTCTCTGCGATATAAGCCAAATGCGGATCGCCAAAGAATCCGCGTATCACGTCAGGTAGATCCTTGA
>NZ_JBXAWK010000119.1:0-4962 GCF_057291755.1 Kitasatospora sp. UYEF31 | reverse complement strand
GAGGACGCTGGTTGACCGGGCGACGCGCGGGCGCCGAACAGCCCCGGAGCGCAGCGACGGGGATGTGAGGATGACGCCTGCGCTTGGAGCCCGGCAAAAAAAGGGAGCGAAATGTACACACATCCACTGGACTGGCTGGACGCACGGGAGCAGGAGCGGGTCGCCGCCGGGCTGCGGCGGCGGGTGCGGCCGCGGGCCGCTGACGCCGGTGACGTCCTGGATCTGGCCGGAAACGACTACCTGGGGCTGTCCCGGCACCCGAGGGTCGTACAGGCGGCTGTGGAGGCCGTGGAGACCTGGGGGGCGGGTTCTACGGGTTCCCGCCTGGTGACGGGGTCCACGGCGCTGCACGCGGCCCTGGAAGAGGAGCTGGCCGGTCACCTGGGCACGGCGGCGGCTCTGGTGTTCTCCTCGGGTTACCTGGCCAACCTCGGGGTGCTCACCGCACTGACCGGGCCCGGCTCGCTGATCGTCTCGGATGCGGTGAACCACGCGTCGATCGTGGACGCCTGCCGGCTGTCCCGCGCCCGGGTGGCGGTCACTCCGCACCGTGACGTCCGAGCGGTCGCCGACGCGCTGGCGAACCGTACGGAAAAACGGGCCGTGGTCGTCGCCGACTCGGTGTTCTCGGTGGACGGCGACCTGGCGCCGTTGCGGGAGCTGCACGGGGTCGTCCGGCGGTACGGCGCGGTGCTGGTCGTGGACGAGGCCCACGGGCTCGGTGTCGTCGGCGACGGGGGGCGTGGGGCGGTGTACGCGGCCGGGCTCGCGGGGAGCGACGACATCGTGGTCACCGTGACGCTGTCCAAGGCGCTGGGCTCGCTGGGCGGCGCGGTGCTCGGGCCGCAGCGGGTGGTCGACCACCTGATCGACTCGGCCCGGACGTTCATCTTCGACACCGGGCTTGCCCCGGCGTGTGTCGGCGCCGCCCTGGAGGCACTGCGGATCCTGCGGGAGAAGCCGGGGCTTGCCCAGGCCGTACGGGACAACGCCACCGCGCTGGCGGCCGGGGCACGGGCCCTCGGCCTGACCGCCACCGAACCGGCGGGGGCGGTGGCCTCGGTGCTGATCGGGGCCCCTGAGGCGGCCTTCGCCGCCGCCGAGGCGTGTGCCGGCCAGGGCGTACGGGTCGGCTGCTTCCGGCCGCCGTCCGTACCGGACGGGATCTCCAGGCTGCGCCTGGCGGCCAGGGCCGATCTCAGCGACGAGGATCTGGACCGGGCACTGCGGGCGCTCCGTGCGACCGTTTTGTCCTGAGGCCTGCCCAAAACGGGGTCGCAACGCCCCGACCGGGGCTTCTACCGGACTCGTAGCGATTGGTCTAGACAAATTCAATTGGTCTGAACCACAATGGTCGACGGTTCCCCGGGCCCGCACCCGGGGAACTCATCAGCTTGACCGGCGGCTCAGAAAATCACGAGGCGAAAGGACCCCAACGTGGCCATCATCTCGGCCCCACGCGTACTCATCGGCGGTCGCATCTCCGGACCGGCGGCGGTCGTGGTCGAGAACGGCCACATCGAGCGCGTCCTGCACGAAGTCCCGGCCTCCAGCCCGGACCACCTCGAACTGAAGCACGGCATCCTCACCCCCGGGCTCATCGATCTGCAGGTCAACGGCGCCTTCGGCCATGACTTCGTGTCCGCCGACCTGGACGGGTGGCGGGACGTCTGCACGAAGCTCGCCGCGACCGGGGTCACCTCGTACCTCCCGACGTTCATCACCGGCGACCTGGACGAACTGATCGCGGCGCTCAAGCAGGCGCACGTCTACCGTTCGACCCTCACTGACGAGGCCGTCGCCCGCCCGCTGGGCATCCACCTGGAGGGGCCGTTCCTGTCCCCCAAGCGGATCGGCACGCACCCCATCCGCTATCGCCGGGACCCGGAGGCCGCGGACATCGACAAGTTGCTCGCCGACGCCGACGTGCGGGACGTCCTGGAGATGGTCACCCTGGCCCCCGAGCTGCCCGGCGGCATGGACGCGGTCCGGCGCATCGCGGCGGCCGGGATCAAGGTCTCCATCGGCCACTCCGACGCCACCGCGGCCGAAGCCACCGAAGCCGCCGACGCGGGCGCGACCATGGTCACCCACCTGTTCAACGCCCAGACCGGCCTGAACCACCGGGAGCCCGGCGTCGTCGGCGCGGCACTGACCGACTCACGGCTGACGCCCGGTCTGATCGCCGACATGCACCACGTCGCACCGACCGTGTGCTCACTGGTCCTCGACCTGGCCGGAAGCCGTACGGCCCTGGTCACCGATGCGATGGCGGCGGCCGGCATGCCCCCGGGCACGTACTTCCTCGGCGACGTCGAGGTGACTCTTGTCGACGGCGACGCCCCCCGCAACGACCGCGGTGGCCTGGCCGGTTCGGCTCTGACACTCGATCAGGCGGTGCGTAACCTCACCGATCTGGGCCACGGGCTGGCGCAGGTGCTGACGTGCGGGACATCCGTACCGGCTGACGCTTTGGACCGGGCCGACCTGGGGCGGATCGCACCCGGTGCGAAGGCCGACCTGGTCTGGTGGAACGAGGACCTGACGGTGCAGCGCACCTGGGTTGACGGCGAGACGGTGTTCGACGCCGCCTGACCGTTCATCAACTTCCTCAGGGGCATCGCAGTTCGGGCTGCGGTGCCCCTTCGGTGTTCCGCAGATCCGTTCCCGCACGTTAGTCCGCCTCCGGACCGGGCAGCCGCACCCGCAGCGGAAGGAGGCATCACCATGGACAACGACCGCTACGGCCGCCGGGGATTCGGTACGGACACCGAATTGCCGACGGACTCCAGGGAACTGCACGAGGACCTGCGCCAGGCCAGGAGGAGGGTCGGCACGGGCCTCGACGAGATCAACCGCCGCGGGCCGGGGAAACGCCTGGTCACCACGGCCGCGATTGTCGGCACGACGGTCTGGATCCTGCTGAAGAACCGTCAGAAGCGCACCGGCGGACCGCTGAAGGTGAAAGTCACCCCCGAGGCGGGACGGGGCATGTGGAAATGAGCTTCGGCACGGCGGCGTACCGCCCGCTCGGACTAGTCATGGGGATGGCCGGCGGCATGCTGGCCGGGAAGGTCTTCGACCGGGTGTGGCAGGCGGTCACACACGAGGACGACGCGCCCGACCCGCTGGACGCGGACCGGAGCTGGACGGAGGTCCTGCTCGCGGCGGCGGTCCAGGGAGCGGTCTTCGCCGTGGTGCGGGCGGCCATAGACCGGGGCGGAGCGAAGGGGTATGAGCAGGCGACGGGGATCTGGCCGGGCGAGCCGGGTGGACGTAAGTAGACGGAAAACACCCGCGTCCAGCCCCTTTGGGGGACGGAGGGCCACAGATGGACATTCACATATCCGCAGTGGTTTAACTTGCACCCGAATGGCCAATTCGCTCAACAAGGTGGTTCATATTCGGATCTGACTACAAGCTCGGCGGTGCCGCGTAGCGTACCGGCCACGACTTTTGGCCGCGAGTGGCGAGAGCTTCGGGGTCGGCGCATGACCGAACCCGGAGCCCTTTCCGCATATAGGGACGAGCGCTTCGTCTGCATGATCGAGCGTGCGGTGCGGGAACGTCGACACGCCCAGTGGGAATCGACTCTGGATGCGAATTCTGCAAAACACATGCCCCACATGCACTATGCATGGCATCCTGGGTCCATGGCTAAGACCCTGCAGATCCGGGACGTGCCCGACGACGTCCACGCGACCATCCGTGCCCGTGCTGCGCTCGCCGGGCAATCCATCTCCGAGTATCTGCTGTCCCAGGTGACAGGCATGGCCCGGCACCCGACTCAGGCCGAGGTCGCCCAGCGGCTGCGGACCATGGTCCGACAGCAGGACGCCCCCACCGACGATGACATCCTCGCCGCGCTTCACGAAGGACGGCAGGAGTTCATCGGGTGATCGTCATCGACGCGTCCGCGATGGTGCACTTGCTCATCGCATCCCCCGTCCATCCCGAATTGTTCCGGGAATTCACTGCCTCGGGTTCGGTGCACGCACCTTACATCCTCGACTTCGAGGTGGTGCACACGTTGCGCGGCCTACTGATCGGTAAGAAGGTCGAAGCGGCGATCGCCGAATCCGCGCGCGCTGAGTTCACCGGAATTCAGATCTCGCACTACCCGATGGCGACCTTGGAAGATCGAGTGTGGGAACTACGCGGCAACTTCACCGCATATGACGCTTCCTACATCGCTCTGTCGGAAGCTCTGGGTTGTCCACTGCTCACCCGGGACTTGAAGTTGGCGGCCCCGGGCCTGCACCGTGCAGATGTCCGGTGCCACCGCTGAAGGGCCCGTCGCCGATGCGCACCGGGGATGAGGAGGAATCCTCATGACACAGCCGCGCAAATCCTGGAATGAAAAATGCGAAGAGATCTTCGCCTGGCCGGGTGCGGGCAAAGCGTGCGAGGCCGCCCGAATCCGCTACGAACTCGGCTGCGAAGTACGCAAGCGCCGACTCGCCCTCGGCCTCACCCAGGCCCAGCTCGCCGAACGGACAGGGATGCAGCAGCCGACGATCGCCCGGTTCGAGGCCGGTGGCACCACACCGACCATCCCTGTGCTGAACCGACTGGCCCAGGCCCTCGACATCCGCTTGTCAGTGCATAGGGAACCCCTGCCGCTCGCCGGCTGACCCGCGCGCAAAACACCTGTGGCCCGTCACCTCCCCTCCTAGAGGGCGACGGGCCACAGGTGTTTCACCTGCTCAACACCCAAAAGGCGACTGAGCGAAGCGAAGGAGCGCGTCCGGAGGACGCAGTTAGCCGGGCGACGCACGGCGCCGACCGATGCCTGAGCGAAGCGAAGGCAGCGGGAGGAGAACGCCGTGCTTGGAGCCCGGATCAGCAGCGGGAGGAGAACGCCGTGCCCAAAAGGCGACTGAGCGAAGCGAAGGAGCGCGTCCGGAGGACGCAGTTAGCCGGGCGACGCACGGCGCCGACCGATGCCTGAGCGAAGCGAAG
>NZ_JBXAWK010000118.1:0-5159 GCF_057291755.1 Kitasatospora sp. UYEF31 | reverse complement strand
CGGGCAGCACGGCCCCGGCGGGACCGCCACCCAAGGGCGGCCAGGGCTTCCAGCTCACCCCCGACCACTTCGACACCGCCGGCGGCGGCATGCACAAAGCAGCAACCCGCATGCAGACCGCACACGACAAACTCTCCGGCATGATCGCCGCAAAAGGCGACTTCATGCAGAAGGACAGCCTCGGCCAGGCCTTCGCCAAAGTCTTCCAACCGATAGCCGACGGCCACGGCCGCGCCGGACAGACCCTCCAGAAGACCGTCGCCAAGACCGGCGACGGACTCAAGGGCAACGCCACCACGATGCGCGGCGGCGAAAAGAAGGCCCAGACCAGGATCGACGCGGTCAAGACACCGGGGACCGGCGGTACGGGGCCAACAGGGCGGGCACACGGACCGGCGAGGCCTGGCGGAACCAGTACGCCACGTCCCCGCACCGGAAATCGGCAACCTCCGGGGCCACCTCGCACAAGAGGCCCAGGAGGTCCACCCGGTGGCGGAAGACCCCGTCCACCAAGTCCGCCACGTCAAGGGCCACGCGGTCCTGCGCCTGGTCGGCAGCCGGCCACTATTACCATCACCTGGCGACCAGGTATGCCTCGCGCGCAGTTCAAGCGCAAGGTTCTCGCATTGCAACGGCTCGGAGAGCAAGGGCGACTGTACAGGGCATCAAGCCCTCAACCTGCACGGGACCAGGTCTTGAGAAATGAACACATCAACCAATTGATCCGGCGGGTCCACAGTCAGTACAATGCGCAAAATCCAGAACTTTTCCAAAGATTGCGAGCCCGGATACTAGGACCAGACCAGCAGGTCGACCACCCCTGGGAATTGCAGTTGGGAGGTTCTGATACCCCTGACAATCTGGCGATGCTCGATCGGTTCACCAACCGCACCATAGGAAACGAAATTCAGGCAGCATTGGTAAACGTGCCGGACTTCACTCCGATTCGGATCAATATACAATGGTGGTAGAAATGAATCCAACATCAGTCTCCGAGACTGTTGTCAGGATCTGCGAGATCATGGAGCGGAACAATGATCCGTTCAGTAGGATCATTGTTCCAGCCGGATTCTCCGGAACTTTCCCAGCAGATCCGATTTTCCCCGACCCGATCAAAGATTTCCTCCGATTGACCAATGGTCCGAAGTGTCAAGTATTCACTTTCGGAACAGTGAAGGAACTTTCACGAAATCAAGACGAAGCAGACCCGACAGAATTCGGCGCCGGGGTCGGACTCTCAAAAGATGATTATTTCGTATTCTGCTGGCTGCATGAGAATCCGATCTACCTCAATCGCGCGGATAATTCCATCTGGCATTTTCCGATCACCGAGTACGAATGGTGGGCCAGCGATGAGTTCGAACAGCTCGCCGCGAACTTCGAGCAGTTCTTCCTCGAGCACGTGACAGGACCCGGATACCTCAGGTTCGCCCTGCAGGACTGTCACGACGAGTGGCTGGACACTCTCACCGCAGCAGGCCTCATCGGCGATGCTTAGCGGACCGAGAGGCCCGTCTGCAATTATCCAAGGAGATTCCGATGGTAACGCATTCCGAACTGGTCGCGCTTTTCGGTCGGAAATCGATTGTCAAATTTCCCGCCAATGAAGTAAAAAATAAAGGATATTCGGAAGCGGATGTAATGATATTCACTGAGGTAGGAATTCCGACATTCCTGGACGTGATCTTCACGACCAGAACAGTCGGCGATCCACCCGCCTTCGTAAAAGTTCCGATCGAAGTCGATGGCGAGAAAGTAAAGGTCCTCTCTCTCGGCAGCCCTACCGATGACCCCTCCATGCGCTACTGCCTCGACGTCGAACACGGCATGGTAATCCTCATCTCACTCGACCCAGATCCGTCAGCGGAGGTTGTGAATTCATCACTGGGAAATTTCATTGAGTTCTTGTACAGATTTACTCTTCGTGGAGAACACGTTTCCGGCTCAACCCCCGCGCAGGCCCGGCAGTACACGAGGGAACTTGTAGAATATTTGGAAGATATTGATCCTCAAGCTTTCGCGGACAACGAATGCTGGTGGTCTATGGTTTTCGATCAACTCGACAAATGACGGTCAATTCCTCGATATTCTCGACCGGGCACGGAGCCATGAGACCGCTCGTCACCCCGCTCTGGTCGCGGTGGCGCACCCACGACGGCCGAGTGGACGACGCCGACTGGCCGGGTGCGGTGGAGGTCGGCAGGGCGGCCCGCCTCGCCGGGCGCAATACCTTCACCACAGTCTCTGATGACGCCTGGCTGCACTGCGTGGACAGCGGGAGCGGCCGGCTTGTCGGCCCGGCGTCACGCCACGCGGGCGTCGAAGCCCACCTCGCGCCGGTGCGCGGAGCCGGACAACCGCTGGTCACCTGGGCTTCCAGCGATGCGCGCGCGTTCAAGACATTCAATGTGCCTACGGGGGAAACGCTCGCTGCCGTCGCGATGGACTGCACGCCCGCCCCGGTCTTCGGCGCTACGGCGGACAGTCACGGCTCTGTCGTCGTCACCATGACGAAGAACTCCGGCCTCCGGGCCTGGGACGCCACCACTGGTCTGCCGACACTGGACATCGCCTGCCCGGTGGCTCCGCGCGATGTCCTCTCCGCAGCGGTGTACACCTGGGCAGGCGACGCGCACACGACACTCGCCTTCCGCGGGGGTCCGCTGGTCACCTGGAACCTCCGGACCGGCGAGGAGGTCGCCCGCTGGGACGAACGGCCGGATGCCAGGAGCAGTGACTTGGAATCCGCCCGACATCCGTCCGGAGACTTCCCCGTCCTCCACTCACAGCGGACCGGCGGCGGCCCGGAGCTCTGGAATCCGGTCACCGGAGCGGCGTTGGGGAGCATCAGCACGCCGACGGCGAACTTCCGCCCCACTACCGGGTTTCTCACCGATGCCGGCGGCGAACCCGTCGCGCTCTACGCGGGCATCGCCGGGACCGAGGTGTCAGTACTGCGGTGGGACACCGGCGCGACCCTGGTGACGCTCAGATCCCCGGCGACTCTGCGGGCCGTGCGAATCGACGACACGGGCACGCTCCTCATCGGCGGCGCAGACGGAACCGCGGCCGTCCGCCTGGAGCACGGACTGCTACGGGAGGCCGAAGGCAGAATCCCCTTGCTGCTTGAAATCCGTACGACGGCCGACGGGTTGGCCCTGGTCGCCGGGGGCTCCGCACCGGTTCTGTTCCCGCACCCGGCCGGTGGGCCTCGGCCCAGGATTGCGGACATCGGGCTTTTGTACGGTGCGCTGGTCTCCGCCTTCGGGGATGCCGCAGTGACACTGTTCCCGCCCGGTTCGCTGAGTGCGCTGCTCACCGATCCGACGGCTCGTTCCGTGCTCAGCGAAGTCGGGCTGCCCGACGGGACGTTCATCGACTTCGTTGCGAAATTCGAGGAGCCGACGGAGGCTGAACAGGCGGGCAACCCCGTTGTCCTCCTCGGCTCTTGGGTGGACGACGAAGTCTTCCTCGACGGCGTGACCGGCCAGGTGCTGATCCTGGACGGCGACAACGCCGGACTGGTCAGCAGCACCTCGCAGCCTTTGTCGAGTTCCTCCTCCGGCTCACCGTCACCGACCATGAGCGGCCCAGGGAAGGCCCGGCCCGGGAGGCGGCCGGGCACGCGTTGCGCACCTGGATGGCGGAGCGGGACCCCGCCGCGTTCGGCCCTGAGGCGTCTCCCTGGTGGGACATCCTGATGTTCGACTTCACCGAAGGCGTCTGGGGCTGACCCCCGTTCTGCTTCCGTAACCGATGAAGGTGTGTGCGTTGTCCGCTGAACGCTTCCCCGAAGACGTCGACCAAGTCCTGCGCGCGGCCGGGTGGTTCCCCGGTCGCGATGTCAGCGACAGCTTCTCCGGCTGGATCTCCGCGATGGACCAGCAGATGCGGGAGAAGGGGGTTCCGGGCGAGGTCTTCCCCGCGCTGCGCGCCGCCCTGGCCGAATTCGGCGGCCTCGCAGTCGAACAGCGCGGTTCGGGGGTGAACATCGGCCGGTTCAGTTTCGCCATCGGCGACATCCAACCATGGCTCAACGCCGATGGCACGCAGGAGTTCAGGGACTGGCTTGAGGAACTGCCCCTCGGATTCGGAAGTTCGGAGGGCGGCGAAAGCGAGCTGATCATGGGTGAAAGCGGGAAGGTCTACGCGTTTCATCCGGTCGGTGGGCTCTTCCACCAAGGCCATTCCATGGATGACGCGCTCATCGGGCTCATCCGCGGGATCAGTGGCGGGGAGGTCCCCTGCGACATGCCGTTCTACCTCCTCCCGAAGTGCGTCAGAGGACTGGAGGCCGTCAGCCGGGGCGAATCGGTTATCTTCACCTTCACCCCCGCCAGCAGAAGCAGCATGACCTGCGGCGGCTACGAAGCCAGCCGTACGACCGCTTGGGGTGACGCGGAACCTGAACATCACCCGCTGTTGCGGCGCTTCTTCGAGACTCTGCCTGTCGTGTCCCGCGAACCCGGCATGGGCCGTTGCCCTGAGGCTGTGCTCCTCTCCGATCTCCTGTGGGAGATGCAGGAGGACTGGGGGGACCGGGAGATGGACTCCGAGTGGGCTCGCGAGTATTTCCAGCGATACAACGCCTCCGTGACAGTCCGTAATATTCGCGAACGGGGCGATCTCAGAAACGAAACCTTCCAGCCCCCGTGCCGGTCGTGCACGGCGATGCTGAAGCACTTCGGGATCGAATTCGAGTCGGATACGGAGACCCACACACCACTCCCCCTGCCCACCGGCCCTCCTCAGGCCGGTCCGGCACCCGGCGGGCGTGACGATGCCCGGGCGCAGGCATGGAAGTCCCAGCTGACCGCGTTCCGGTCGCCCGACGGCCACGGTCACGCCGTCCATCCCGCAGCCGTCGAGATCTGGGCGGAGTACGGCGGAACGCACTTCGAACAGCACGGCGCCGGTTCGGAGTTCGCGCTCTCATCCTTCACCATCGACCTGTCCGTCGCGCTGCACACCTCCTGGTTCTGCCTTGCCTTCGGGAGACGCCTCGGGCACACAGTGACCCCGATCGGCCATCTCCGGGACGGTGTGGCATTCCTGGTCGCCGATGCGACAGGCCGGGTCTTCTCGGTAGACCACACCGGCGAGTACTTCCTCGGCTCGGACATCAACGCGGCGTTGAACACTCTTCTCGCCGGCAGCGC
>NZ_JBXAWK010000117.1:0-5364 GCF_057291755.1 Kitasatospora sp. UYEF31 | reverse complement strand
CGCGACCGGAGTTACCCCCGCGTCGTCAAACGCGGCCGGCACAACAGCTACCGCGTCAAACGCCCCGACGACACCGGCACCCGCCACCTCACGCCTCCGCGAATCGACCTGGTCAACGCCACCGAACTCATCCTCACAGCATGATCAACTTAAGCTACGCGGCATTGGTTCATGATGTGGCGTCAGTCCGGAAAGTCCGGAAAGCCCGAACGGGATGCGCGGGTGCGCGGGCCGTACAGCCGGTGTCGTGGTTTTTCCAGGTCGGGCGATGCGTAATTTCCCTGGCGCAGGGGCAAACCCATACGCACGCCCGACCGACACGCAGGAGGGTTTTTCATGACAGCCGCGCAATTGCGACTCATACAGGGTGACGTACTCGTCAGTTCGCTGATCTTCGACCACGTCGACACACCCTGGTTCCACTACCGGTTCGAGCCAGGACCGGGGTGGGAGCCCCTGCGGATGCTCCTGAAGACGATCGATGAGGCCTGGGCCCGGAACGACTTCGACACCGCGACTGACACTGAGCTGGCCATCCGGGACCTCGGGATGAAGCTGGTGCCTGAGGGTGGGGGCGAGGAGGTCGCCGAGTTCCTGATCCGGGTCTCGCCCGACGGAAAGAAGGTGCGGTTCCGGTACTGACCCAGAGCGACATCCGGCAGTAGAGCCCGTGGCTCTTTGAAGGCGCCCCGGCTGTCGGAGTCGGCGGACTCGACCTCGCTGTCCGCCCGCGAAGCTGCTGTTGTGTCGTCTGCTGCGCTGAAGTACTCGTAAAGGTTGCCCATAGGCGCATGCTGCGAGGCGGGATCTTGCCCTGCGCGTTTGTCGGCGCCCAGCGCGCGCATATCCGTCATCCGGCCGGCCCGTATCCTGGACCGACAGGTCGGCAACGCGCATCCGACGGACGCGCCACCTGACCACCCATCGCTCCCCCACCGCCGGAAGGCCCCGACACCGTGCAGCGCAGCCCCGAGCAACAGCAGATCATCAACATCGCCGGGGCCGCTGGCGAACCGTACGAAATCGCTCTCGGCGGTGCCCAGGCGCTCCAGCAGCACGGACTGGTGGACCGTAGGACCGACAACATCGACTTCGCGCTGCCCGCGCAGCAGGCCAAGCGGTTCACCGCGGCCCGCACCGCCGTCACCGAGGCCCTGAGCGCGGCGGGGTTCAGCGTCAGCGTGGACGGCAAGGCGACAACCAAGACGTTCGTACGGTTGAACACCAAGGCGCCGGCCGTCAAGAAGGCCGTCGCGGTCAACCTCCTCGTCGACGACCGGACGCTCCCGCCGGTGGTGGTGGACGGCGTCACCGTCCTGCACCGCGACGATGTGGCGGCGGCCAAGACCGTCACGATGGTGCTCCGCTCCGAGGTCCGCGACGCATTCGACGTCGCCGCGCTCGCCGGTGCGTACAGCACCGCGCACCTGCTCTACCTGGCCCGGCACAACGACTCCGCGCTGGTCCCCGACGACTTCCTCACCGGTTTCAAGCGGACCACCGAACGCGCGGACTCCGAGTTCGTCCGGGCCGGGTACACCGCCCGGCAGGCCGCCGGGGTGCGTGAGTTCTTCCAGGGCTGGTTCACCGAGCTGTCCGAGCGGCAGAGCCGCCCGCTGGCCGGGGCGCTCGACCCGAAGGTGCTCGCCAAGCTGGCGGCGCTCAGTGGTCGGTCGGTCGCGGACGTGCTGGGTGATTCCCCTGATACTCCGTCGCGTCCCCCGCGCACCCCCTGACATGATCTTCAGAGCACCCACGGGGAGACCGCCGGGTGCCGACCACGACAGATGATGAGGAATCCCCGATGGCATCCGACGTCACCGCCCCCGCCGGCTTCCGCACCCACACCGCGAACATGGGCATCAAGGACGGCAGCGAGGACTTCGCCGTCGTGGTCTCCGAGGCGCCGTGTACGTCCAGCGCAGTCTTCACCCGCTCCACCTTCGCCGGGCCCAGCGTGCTGCTGAGCCGCGAGGCCGCGCGACACGGTGCCGCCCGGGGCGTCGTCGTGGTGTCGAAGAACGCGAACGTGGCCACCGGCCCGAGCGGCGCCGCCAATGCGGCCGAACTGCGGGACCGGGTCGCGGAGTTGGCCGGGTGCGAGGCGCAGGAACTCCTCGTCGCCTCGACCGGTGTCATCGGGCGGCAGTACCCGATGGACAAGGTCCGCGCCCACCTGGACACCATGAGCTGGCCGTTCGCCGACGCGGACTTCGGCCGCGCGGCCGCGGCCATCATGACGACGGACACCAAGGCGAAGATCATCAGTGTGCCGTGCGGCACGGCGACCGTACTCGGGATCGCCAAGGGCGTCGGCATGATCGAGCCGAACATGGCGACCCTGCTGACCTTCTTCTTCACCGACGCGGCAGTCGGGCGCGAAGCGTTGGACCAGGTCTTCCGTACGGTCATGGACCGCACGTTCAACGCCCTGAGCATCGACACCGACACCTCCACGAGCGACACTGCGGCGGTGTTCGCCAACGGCCTGGCCGGGCCCGTCGACGTCAACGAGTTCCAGGCGGCCCTGGAGACGGCCGCGCTGTACCTCGTCAAGGAGATCGCCCGCGACGGCGAGGGCGCGAGCAAGCTCCTCGAGGTCAAGGTGACCGGCGCGCGCGACGACGCGCAGGCGAAGCGGGTCGCCAAGTCGATCGTCAACTCGCCGCTGGTCAAGACCGCCGTCCACGGCGCGGACCCCAACTGGGGCCGGGTCGCGATGGCGATCGGCAAGTGCGAGGACGAGTACGACGTCGACCAGGAGCGCGTGACCATCAGCTTCGGCGACACGGTGCTCTACCCCGGTGAAGCCGACCTGGCCGCCGCGCAGAAGCACCTCGCCGGTGACGAGGTGACCATCACCGCCGATCTGGGCATCGCCGACGGTGCGTCCACGGTCTACGGCTGCGATCTGACGGACGGTTATATCCGGATCAACGCCGATTACACGACCTGAGTCCGCGTACGGGGCGCCGGGCGCGGCGCGCTACCCCCGGCGGACTGTGACGGATGTGCGGGGTGGTGGCCAGGGGTGCGGTCCGGGATGCAGGGCGGGCCGGCGCGCGTTCCTGCGCGGGGCGGCCGCCCTGCTGGTCGGCGGCGCCGTGGCGCCGCAGGGCCGGGCGGCGGCCGCGGTCGGGGTCCGGCCCCTGGGGGCGATCGTGGCCTGCGACCAGGCGTCCCAGTCGGTGGTGCTGCTGGTGCCCGGCAGCGGGTACCAGCCGTCGGGGCCGCAGGCGCGCACCGCAGACCTGCGGCCGGTGTGGTCCTGGTCGCCGGCCGCCGACCCGGCGCTGGTTGATCTGGCGCCCGGGGTGTCCTGGCGCAACGTCAGCGAGGCCAAGTACGCCCCGTCCCTGTCCGGGCCGGTGCTGCTGACCTGCGCTTCGGCCGGACTGGCCGCCGTCGTCGACATCGTGGGCGGCCGGGTGCGCTGGGCGGTGTCCGTGCTCGGCGCGAACCTGCACACCGTGGAGCTGCTGCCCGGCGGTGATGTCGCGCTGGCGGCCAGTACGGCCGGCTTCGTGCGTGTGTACGCCGCGTCCCGGGGGGCCCGCTGCGGGGACTACGCCGAGTACGGGCTCCCGGGCGCGCACGGCCTGCGCTTCGACCCGGACGGCGGGCTGCTGTGGGCGCTGGGCGCGCGCTCGCTGCTGGCGTTCGACGTACGGGGCCGGGCGGGCGCTCCCCGCCTGGACCTGCGGGCGTCGTTCGCCCTGCCGGAGGCCGGCGGCCACGACCTGGCACCGGCCCGGGGCGGCCGGGGCCGGATGTGGGTGACCACCAGCGACCGGGTCAGGCAGTTCGACACCCGGGCCGGGGAGTTTTGCCCCGACCGGGGCCAGGAGGACGTCGATCTCCCCGGGGTCAAGAGCGTGAGCGAGCACTCCCGGACCGGGCAGGTCCTGACCGTCAGCCCCGACGGCGTCTCCCCGTGCTCGTGGTGCACCTCGAAGATCCGGTTGGTCCGCCCGGACGGCGAGGCAGGCCTGGTCGGCTCCAGCCTCTACAAGGCCCGCTGGTGGGAAGGCCCGCTGCCGCGGTGACGCACCTGCCGCACCCGGCGGGCGTCGTGTCTGTGGCTTGGATCGCTTGATGCGTGAATCTTGATCTCAACTGGTCGAAGCAATTGATCTTGGTCTCGTAGGCTCGGTGGCCTCATCCACCGCGCCTGTCCCCCGCCACGGAGTCGGACGTGTACTTCGCCCACCCGCACTCCCCGTGGGAACGCGGGACCAACGAGAACACGAACCGGCTGTCGCGCGAGTACTTCCCCAAGGGCACCGACATCACCGCCCACGAGCCCTACCCGCGGGCCGTCGCCGAGGAACTCAACTCCCGGCCCCGCCGTATCCTCAACCATTGGGTGCGCTCCAGGCAGCGGCCGGACAGGCGCGGGAGCATCGGGCTTCTCCTCCCCGGATTCACCGAGCCGCGATGGTCGGGGTGCTGCGTCTCGGGCCCGGCCTGACGGCTCAGCCCGCGATACGCACACGTACTATGTACTGGCCGGTACGACGCCGATCTTGGTGCATAACTGCAATGGTGCACGCTTTTCGGTTGACTCTAATGGAGTTGCGACAGATACCGTCCATGGTGATCCAAATATCATGGATAAAAACCCGCTGGATGGAACAAGGTACACCGAGAAAGTTCTCCGCCAGGCTGCAACCGGTGACTATCACGGATTTCCAGAGATAGCGGAAACCATTCCTACTATGCGCAATGCGACAATTGAATCTGGCGGAGATGGAATCCCTAGGATGCATGTGCGACTGCCTGGTGAATATGATGGCAAGTCGGGATTCTTTCACTGGATCATTGAGCAAGACGGAAATATTAATCATCGCCTATTCACACCGAGTGGATGACTCATGGCCCATGTGAGGCAAGTGGCCCTGCTTGCAGCCCTGCCGAAGTCGCTTCAGGAGCGGTCGGTCGACCTGAGTGAAGTAGGGTCTGCCGAATACGGCTTCCCCGTCGATTGTGCAGATGAAGTATTTAACTCTCTAATCCAGAACGGTTTTGCCATCCTGGGTGGTGATTTGTGGCGTAAGGGTGGAGAAAAATTTGAGCCAGTTTTTGATGGATGGTATACTAATTCACCAAGTGACGAAGCGGTTTCGGCTTGGCGAAAATTCCTGGATACAATGCCGCTCGGCCCGGAATATTTCACTACTTTCGTAGTTCGGTAGCACTGGGTCATCAAGAGAGCAAACCCGAATGCTTGAGGCCCACCGGCTTGGTTCTCCGGTGGGCCTCTGGGGTGTCTGAGAGTGCGGTTCGCGCCGTGATGCCCGATTCGCGATGAGGTCTGGGTGAGGTGCCCTGCTCGGCGGGGTCGGCCAGTGCTCAGGGGCGGGG
>NZ_JBXAWK010000116.1:0-5411 GCF_057291755.1 Kitasatospora sp. UYEF31 | reverse complement strand
CCGTCCCGCACCCCGACCAGCCGCTGACCACCGGTCACCGGCCGTCACCCCATGCCCGGAACCGTCACACGACGTGAACCCGCTGAATGTTTACGTCAATTTGTTCGACCGCGACGGTTTTCTCGATGATCTGATGGTAAGTCAGGCAGTCTTCTGCAATGCGGGGTTCAACCTCATCTCGGAAGCGTTCGCTTTGGGGAAACCGTGCTACCTGGTACCACTTCCGACCTACGACCAGCAGTGGTGCGCCCACACTGTGGACGTCCGGGGCTTCGGGGTCGGGGCGACTGTCATAGACCGGGATCGTGTGGCGGGCTTCCTGGAACGACGTGCCGAGTACACAGCTCGGATTGACGACGAGCTAGCGCAGTTCCTCGCAGACGATCCCGTGGAACGAATCGCCACACATGTGGAGGGCCTCGGATCCGGTCGACGAGCGCTCCCCGCGGGGCAGTAGGCATGCCGATGCCCACCCACGCCGACGTCGCCCTTACGGCGACTCTGGCAACCTCTCTGATCTGTTATCGCTTCGGGGTCTCCCCCTTGGTCCGCGCGCTCAGCCGTGCGAGGAGTCAGCCAAGGGTATTTACGGTCGCGCGCAACACCGCTGCGCTCGCCTTCATCGGACTACCAGTCGTCGTCGAACCGGCAGAAGGCATGAGCGATGCCGGTCCACTGAACCTCGCGGTCCTGGCCATGGTCGTGTTATTGACCTGGCGCTGGGGGACGCTGGACTACGACGTGACGCAACCTCACCGCCGTCAGCGCCTTGCACGAACCGCGTTGGTTGCAAGTGCTGTCGCCAGCATCTTCTACCTCCCCGCACTGCTGGTCTGGCTGGCCCTCGCGTGCCGCTACTTCGACGGGTGGCAACACCACGCGATGATGCCAATTCGTCTCGTGAAAGCCTCCCTCGCGTGGTGCGCGGCTGGGCTTGTGCTCGGCTCAGTTCGGAACTTCGCCCCGGACACAGCGGATGCCGCGCCCGACGCCATCGTGATGCTGCTCGGCTGCGTTGCCCTGTCGCACTACGTCAAGCCAGCGTGGAGCAAGGTCAGGTTGGGTCAACGGTGGTGGGACTGGGCGTGGCACAACCGCACGCACTACCTGGTCGCGTCGGCGTATGCGTGGGGCTGGGCGCGGTTCGTGCCCGCGTGCCATGCCCGACGCGTACTGGCCGTGCTGGCACGGCTCGACCGCCCGATGAATGCCGCGACGATACTCGTCGAGGCTGTCGGGCTGATCGCCTTCCTTGACCTGCGGCTGCTGATCGCGTGCCTGGTGGCCACCGCTGTGTTCAACCTCGTCATCACGCTGGCGTCCGGCATCTTCTTTTGGGAGAACATCGCAGCGAGTCTCATTCTGGCGACCGCCCTGCTCCACACGGACTTGCCCGGGACGTCGCTCTTCGGCGCGACGGGTGCTGCGACAGCTGTTGTGATCATGATCCTGGCCTGCGCCGACCTGCTCTGGCAGCCATTCCACCTCGGGTGGCGGGATGCCCCTTTCACCGCCCGAGTGCACTGGGAGGTCGAAGGGACGAACGGCCGCTGCTACGGCCTCTACAACGACTTCATGTGCCCCTACGAGCGTGAGTACGGGCGTGTTCACGGGTACTTCCTCACGGCCGAGCCCATCCTGCACGGTCACCTCGGCATCGTCTGGGACCGCGCCTTGCGGGACGACATCGTCGCTGCTGCCGGAGACGCCGCAACTATGCGAGAGATCAAGCACCAGTACGGCCAGGTGCAGGCAGATGCGGAGCAGGCCGCCGACCACATCCGCTACCTGACGTCGATGTTTGTCGAGCTGAACCACGGAGCACGCAAGAGCCCGCTACCACGCTGTTTGCGTCGGCTCAAGGCTCCTGGCGGCCAGCTCTTCCACTGGGGCGATCTGCCTCGCTACCGAGGCCAGGTGCCCGTCCGTCGCGTCGTGATCCGCTACCAAGAACGCTTCTATCAACCAAATACGCACGGGCTCGGTGTGCTTGCCGACGTCGTGCTTCACGAGTTGGATATCCCCACCGCCACCGCCACCGCTACCAGCCAGGAGAGAAGAGCATCATGAGCCAAGCCCTCATCGATTGCGGCGCCAACCTAGGCGAAGTCCTGCGGACCTTCATCGGCCAGTTCCCGGACCGCGACTTCTACGCCTTCGAACCGAACGCTGACCTGCACACGTCGATCCAGGCCCAGGTGAAGGAATCAGGCCACCCGCGGGTGAGCGTGTCCGACCGGGCGGTGTGGACGCACGACGGCACGGTCGATCTGTTCCTCGGCCACCACGAGAGCTCGACACTCCTGCCGGGCAAGTGGGTACCCCCGGTCTACGATCAACAGATCGACTACACCCGCCCGGTCACCGTCCCCTGCCTGGACTTCAGCACTTGGCTCGGGCAAACCTTCGCCGCCGGTGACGACGTCATCGTCAAGATGGACATCGAGGGCGCGGAGTACCCAGTCCTGCGCAAGATGCTTGCGGACGACAGCTTGCGTCTCGTCTCCACGCTCTACATCGAGTGGCACTACAACCGCTTCTCGTGGATGACACGCGACGAGCACGAGGAGCTCTACGCCTCGGTATCCGCGCAGACCGACGTCCGGGAATGGGATTGATCTCGCCCCAGGGACACCGTGAATGGCACAGAGACATCTACCTCGTCCGACACGGCGAAACCGAGGAGAACCGACTCGGCCTACACCAAGGCCAGGGCATCGGCGGCCAACTCAGTGCTCAAGGCGCCAAGGACGTACACGAACTGGGCCGACGTCTGACCGGCATCGCATTCGACAGCCTGAACATCAGCCCGGCAGCACGCTGCCAGGCAACCGCTGCCATCCTTCGCGACCACCTATCGATCCCGGTCGTCAGGACCGACAGTCGCCTCAACGCGAAAAACAGCGGTCATCTCGCGGGACGCCCCCGCGAACTCGCGATCACAGAAGCAGCCGGAGCGGGAGTGCCGATCCACCGGTACCGATCCCCCGGAGGGGAAACGAGCGAGGAGGTCCAGGCCCGCTACATCGCCTTGTGGCATGCGGCATGCCACGGGACCGTGCGGCGCGTCTTGTTGGTCGGTCACGGAGGCGGAATCTCCTGCCTACTCCTGCATCTCACACAGCGACCGTTTTCGGACTACCTCGACCATGTGCCAGGCTCGGCAGCGCTGACTTTGGTCCGGGTACCGGAAACCAAGGCGCGCGGCGAGATCGTTCTGATGAACGTCCTGCCGCGCGACCTGGGCAACGATCTGTCGGTGTAGGTGAACCGCAGGTGCGGGTCGGTTTGGCGGCCTGCCCGCACCTGCGATTCAGTCTTGGGAGGGCACGCCGAAGCGCTCACGCCAGATAGCGACATCCTCGTCGGCAATCTTACGGAACAGGACTCCGGGAACCTCAAACGAGGTGCCTGCGACGACCCTGTCGAGCATCCGCAGCTCGTCGAGGACCGGCCACGCGCGTCGCGCGTCGTCGTCCAGGTCGAAGATGCCCTGGATGGTCGCGGCGCTGGCCGGAATCACCGGCTCGGAGATGACGCCGAACAGGTGGATCAGGTTCATGGCGGTCCGGAGCGTGAGCGCGGCGGCCTCCGGGTCGGTCTTGACCTGGGTCCACGGCGCCTTGAGCTCCAGGTAGACATTTGCCGCGCTCCACAGGGCCCGCAAAGCCTGGGCGGCCTTGCGGTACTGTTTGGCTTCCAGATGCTCCTGGTACTCGGTCAGCAGTTCGACCACCTGGGCGCCCAAGTTGGCCTCGGCCTGACCGGTCGTACCACCGGCTGGAACCTGGCCGCCGAACTTCTTGTTGCTGAAGGTCAGTACCCGGTTGACGAAGTTGCCGAGTGTGTCGGCGAGGTCCTTGTTGACCTGGGCGGAGAACAACTCCCACGAGAAACTGGTGTCATCCGACTCGGGTGCGTTGGCAATGAGGAAGTACCGCCAGTAGTCCGCCGGGAGGATCTCCAGTGCGGCGTCCATGAAGATGCCGTAGCGGCGACTGGTCGAGAACTTGTCACCGTAGTAGTTGAGCCAGTTGAAACCCTTGATGAAGTCGGCGAGCTTCCAGGGCTCATCCGTGCCCATGATCGTGGCCGGGAACATGATGGTGTGGAACGGGATGTTGTCCTTGGCCATGAACTGGACGTACTGCACGTCCGAGGCGTCCCGCCACCACGACTCCCAATCCCGCTCGCCTTCGGGCGCCTGGTCGGCCCACTCTTTGGTGGCGGCGATGTACTCGATCGGCGCGTCGAACCAGACGTAGTAGACCTTGTCCTCGAAGCCCTCGCGATCCACCGGGACGCCCCAGGAGAGGTCACGGGTGATGCCGCGGTCTTCCAGACCCTCGTTCAGCCACTTCAGGGCGATCGAGGTGGTCAGCGTCGGCCAGCCCTCACGGCTCTCGATCCACTCCCGCAGTCGTGGCGCCAGTTGCGACTGGCGGAAGAACAGGTGCTTGCTGTCGCGGACTTCGAGATCGTGGCTGCCGCTGATCGCCGAGCGCGGTTCGATGAGATCCGTGGGGTCGAGCAGGCGGGTGCAGTTCTCGCACTGGTCCCCGCGCGCCGCTTCATAGCCGCAGTGGGGGCAGGTGCCGATCACATAGCGGTCGGGCAGGAAGCGCCCGTCCTCACGCGAGTACACCTGCTTGACCACGCGCTCCTCGATCAACCCCTGCTCGGCGAGCTGCCTGCCGAAGTGCTGCGTGAGCTCACGGTTCTGCGCGGAGGAGCTGCGCCCGAAGTGGTCGAAGGAGAGCTGGAACCCGGCGTAGATCTGCGCCTGGAGGTCATGCTGCTGCGCGCAGAACTCCGCGACGGAGAGGCCGGCTTCCTTGGCCGCAAGTTCGGCGGGCGTGCCGTGTTCGTCCGTCGCGCAGACGTACATGACTTCGTGTCCGCGCTGGCGCAGGTACCGGGCGTATACGTCCGCGGGCAACATGGAGCCGACGAGATTGCCGAGGTGCTTGATCCCATTGATGTACGGGAGGGCGCTCGTGATGAGGTATCTCGCCATGCGTTGCACTACTCCATGAAGAGGTTGCGGGCCGTCCGTGGGCCCACAAGCGCTTGCGGTGACTACAACGAGGGCCAGCGGTAACAGAAAGCTAGCATAGCGTCGAGTTCCGGCCGGTTGAATATTGAGCGCCACCGAATCGGCACATAGCGGGCGGCGTTTTTGCGGATTGGCCTCGCTGAACACATCGTACGGGCCGCTGTAGCGTGCGTGTGTGGTCCACCCCGCCGCCGCTGGTGCGACTGAAGCCTCCCGTCAGACCGTGCGCACGGGCCGCACTGCGCTTGATGACCCCACACCATGGGCTGAGCGGGTGAGGTCGGCGGGAATCGCGGCGTGTCGATGTCAAGTAATACACATGTCGGACAACGGTATATACCAGCGGTTCCGGTGA
>NZ_JBXAWK010000115.1:0-5594 GCF_057291755.1 Kitasatospora sp. UYEF31 | reverse complement strand
CCACCCCCCAGGTCATGTCTTCGACAGGGGGCAACAGTCATGCCGGGCCCGGAGGCCAGCGGTCCTCTTGCAGGACCACGAAAAACATAACGGGGCCTCCGGCCGTAACACCTCGTAACCCCTCCTACACGATCTACGGCAGGGACACCGCCCCGTGCGGGGCCCACGTCCTGCGCGAACTGATCGCCGTCGGCGAGGATGTGACTTGGATTGCTTGATGTCGTGAATTACTGGGCGGTAAATGGCGCCTCGGTCATGAAGAAGCCGTTCCATCCAACGGGTACGTGTCCTTTCAGCGATGAAGCTTGCTGATGGTGCTGCGGGCATACCCACTGCGTTCGGCGATCTGTGCCGGTCCCAGCCCCGCCGCCTGCGCCAGCGTCACCGCCGCCCGCAGACTTGCCGCGGCATCCGCCTCCGCCTTCCGCGCGGCCCGCCGGTCCCGGTCGGCCGAAGCCAGCGCGCGGTGCGCGTGCACGGTCTTTCGGTCCAGGGTGTTCATCACCCCCGGCAGCCACACGACTTCCGCGCCACCGAACGCCTCGCGCAGCGCCTGCCGCAGTGCGACCGCGGCCGCCGGATCGTCGGTGGCGAACTCGTCGGTGTCCACCGGGAACGGCACCGCGTCGTCGTCGGTGAAACCTGAGTGCGCCACAACGTCCCCTGAAGCGTCGAGGACTTCGATATGCCAGGTGCCGAAACCGTCGACACCGAAGGACACCCTGACAGCGTGTCCGGCGGACCACCACGCGCAAGAAGAACAAACAGGGGGTGCCCGGTGAACAACCACGACCACGAGCCGCCACCGGTGTGGCTGGCCCCACCACACACCCACACCCGCACGGTGGTCACCGGCCGCCTGACGGCACTGGACGCCCACGGGGAACTGACGTCGGCGCACGTACGGCTGGCCGCCGCGGCTGTCGGGGCGGGGGAGCGCACGGTGTGGCGGTGGCTGGCCCAAGCCCGGGCCCACGGCCCAGCCCCCGCCCACGCCGCCCGGCGTTTTAAGATCACCGACGAGATCCGGCACCGGCTGGCACTGTGGGGCGCCAACGCCGCCGCGGCCCACCGCGACTGGGCCGCCCAGGCCGCCGCCGACCCCGCCGTCCCCACCCCGCCGTCGCTGCGCACCCTGCAGCGCGCGGCCCGCACAGACCTGACCGCCGGACAACGCGCCGGCCTGCGGGGCGGGGAAAAAGCACGCCGTGCCCACGACGTCTTCGGCCGGCGGCCACCCACCTGGCGCAACGCCTGCTGGGAAGGCGACCACAAACACCTGACCATCGACGTGGATCTGGACGGGCAGACCGTCCGCCCCTGGGTGACCTGGTTCATCGACTACGCGACCAAAGCGATCACCGGGACCGCCGTCACCCCGCACGCCCCCTCCCACGACGCGGTCCTGGCCGCACTGCGCACCGCACTGTCCCGCGACGAACCCACAGGCCCCTACGGCCCGATCGGCGGGCTGCCGCACCGCGTACGGGTGGACCGCGGCAAGGAGTTTCTTGTGCCGCACCGTCACCACCGCGCTGGGGGCGCTCGCCGTCCCGGTCCAGGACCTGCCCCCGTACACCCCGCACCTGAAGGGCACCGTCGAGGCGCTGAACAACGCGGTGGGAACAATGCTCCTGCCCTCCCTGCCTGGCCACCTGCCCCGGGCCCGCACCCTCCCCGCCGGCCGGCGGCCGGGCGGGGGCCTGCTGCCGTTCGAGGTCTTCGTCCGCACCCTGCTGGACTGGGTCCACTGGTGGAACACCGCACACCATCCGGCCGGGCTGGGAGGCGACCTGACCCCGCTGGAGGCGTGGAACGCCGACCCGACCCCGCTCGACGACGTGTTCGGCGGTCGGTTCGGGGTGCGGGTCTGAAGGATCAGCGGGTGATCGCCCGGATCCGGTCGGGGTCCAGATGCAGCTCGTAGGCGGTGTTGCAGTCGCTGGTTACCGTGCCGACTTCGGTGCCGCAGGGGCGCAGGTGGTTCATTCCGCTCTGCCCGTGGTGGCCGCAGCACCCTCCGTGTCCGTAGTCGGGGTGCCGCTGGAGGCCTGGTGCGTCGTCGGGGTGCAGAACCACCGTGTTTATGGGCCCCGCGGACACCAGGAATCCGTCGCCGTCGGGATCATCGAGACAGGGGCCGCCGGCGAAGACGTCCCGGCACTCGTCGGAGGGCACCAGAGGGGCTCCCCACGGCCCGGGCTCCACGGCGAAGAAGCCGAGGCGGCAGAGTGGGTGTGGCACGGCGTGAGCCGTCGGCTTTGGGGAGGCCGCAGTCGGCCGGTCGGGCCGGTATCGCAACCAGCTCAGTGAGAGAGCCGGTGATCGGATCACCGCAGGTTGCGCATACGAATACAGTCACCCGCAGTTCGTACCATCCATCTACGACCCTGCCAACGAGCTTTTCTGCAGGTCAGCGGGCGGCCAGGGCCTGGTCTTCGCACAGCGGGGCGGCGGTGCACTGCCATCGCCAGTCGTGTCCGAGCCCTGCGAGCAGCCGCGACTGCTCCTCGGTGAGTTTCGTCCGCCGCGTTTTCGTGTTGGTCAGCCACACTCCCGAGCTTCACTTCGACCGGCGTCCCGGAGTCGTCGAGGGTTTCGACGCGCCCGCGTGGGACCGCCACGGTGCGGCCGCCCCGTTGCCGTGCCGCCGGTGCCGCCCCGGCACCGGACGGAAGCTCAAGGGCCGGCCGGTTCGGGCCGATACGGCGATATGGGCAAGCGAAGCCGGAACCAGATCCTGAAGCAACAACAGCTCGACCGCGCCGCCATGGCGGCCGCCGAAGCACCGACGGGCCCGGGGCCGGACAAGATCGCCGTCCGCCGCGCGCAGCCGCAGGTGGTCGACGGCCGGATGTACATGGCCACCGGCCGGATGAGTGTGGCCGGCCTGGTGCCCGGCCAGCGTACGGCGATTGAGTTCGACTTCATCCGCAACATGTGCGGTCTGGCCGATGGGGAGATCACCGGCGAGAGCGCCGAGATCTTGGCCGCGGCCATGTTCGAGTACGCCACGAAGTCGGGCGCGTTCGACTTCGTACTGCGGCAGCCGGGAGTCGACCCGGTGGACAGTCCCCGGGAGTTCGTGGCGGCCTTTGGTCGTCTGAAGGCCGACGGTTTCCTCGGCTACGACGCCCTGGGCGGCTACATGAGCCTCCCGGCGGCACAGAGCTGATCCCGCTGATCCCCTCGACGGCCGCCGGACTCAGGAGGGCGGTGCGCTTTGGCAGGTCACCCCACCGGGGCTCAGAACCAGGTGCGTGCAGTTCGCGTCACGGGTGTCGATCGCCTCGTCGACATGGGCCAGGAACAACTGCAGGCCCCCCGTGGCGGCTGGGGTTCCGGGAAAGAGGGCTTGGGCGTCTTCGGCCGATTCACGGATCCGCGCCCCCAGCGTCCGCAAGGTCACGTGCAGGAGCAGGGGCGGGGTCAGCTCACCGCCGTCCCAGCGGCTGATGCGAACGCCCTGGTCGCCACCGAGGGGTTCGGCGAAACCCGCTCCGCTGTTCAGCCGGCGCATAAGCTCGTCGAACAATGCCTTGTCATCCATAGGTGACCCTCAGCGCCTCGGGTAGGCCGTGATGATGTTGTTCGACTTGTCCGCCACCGAGACGAGGGGTTTGTATTCGCCGACGGCCTTACCTTGATCGTCTTTGGGTGGTGTCAACCCGTGGAAGCACCACCTGATGATTCCTCCACCAGGAGCTTTTGCATCACTTCCTGCGGCGTCAAAAAGCCCAGGCACCGCCGGGGCCGGTTGTTGATCTCCTCGGCGATCGCCGTCAGGTACGGCTGGTGCGAGGTGATCGGCGTCCCCTTGGGCAGGTACTCGCGGATGATCCGGTTCGTGTTCTCGTTCGTCGGACGTCGCCAGGGCGAGTGCGGGTCGGCGAAGAACACCGGCAGTCCCGTCGCCAGGGTCACGGCCGCGTGCCGTCCCATCTCCGTACCCTGCTCCCACGTCAGCGACTCGCGCACCAACTCCGGGAGTCCTTCGACGTGTTCGATCAGGATGTCCGCGAGCGGCCCGGCCTTCTTCCCCTCGGGCAGGGCCAGGATCGCGCAGAACCGGGTCCGCCGGTCGACGAAGGTCACCGCGGCGCTCTTCCCACCCTCACCGATGATCAAATGCCCCTCCCAGTGTCCCGGGACCTTGCGGCCCAAAGCCTCGGCGGGGCGGTCGTGGATCGAACGCATGCCCACGATGCGCCCGCCTGACAGGCCGCCTTGCGGCGGGGGCGCCGGGTGGTGCCTTTTCCGGGCAGCAGGAAACCCAGGCGGGCGAGTTCACCCTTGGGCAGGGCGTAGATCCAGGTGTACACGGCCTCGTGGGAGACGGTCATACCGTCGGCGGGGATCGAACCTTCCATCAGTACACGTCCGAGGCGTACAACAACCTGTGTGACCGGTTGGGGGTGGTGCAGTCCATGGGGCGGGTGGGATCCGCGTTGGACAACGCCGCCGCGGAATCGTTCAACTCGCTTATCAAGGTCGAGTACATCCACCGGCAGAGTTTCGCCACCCGGACCGAAGCCCGCCTGAAGATCCCCACCTAGATCACCGGGTTCTACAACCCGCGGCGAAGGCACAGCGCGGCCGACGGCATGCCGCCGGAAGAGTTCGAACGGATCATCAGCCAAGCACGCGACCAGAGCGCACAGAGCTGCCAGGCCGCATAGAAGAGGTCTCTACGAAACCAGGGGATTGACAGTCATGCCGGGCCCGGAAGGTGCCGTCAAAGACGCTGATCAGAGGCCTGGCCGAAGTCCCCGCCCCCGTCCCGGTGTTCGTCGCCGACCAGCACACCGCGCACCGTACGCGCGATACGGAACCCGACGTCGTCGATCCGGAATGTCGGGTGGCTACGCCGTCGCACCGAGGCCCGGCAGCTCCAGTGTTCGTCGAACCATCCACCGCCGCGCAGCACCCGGTAGGTGTCGTAGACCTCGGCGTCGTAGATGTCCCAGCACCACTCCCAGACGTTGCCGAGCATGTCGTACAGGCCCCACACGTTGGGCAGTTTGCCGCCCACGTCGTGGATCCGCTCGCGCGAGTTGCCGCGGTGCCAGGCGATGTCGTCGAGCGGGCCGTACCGCGCTTCGGTCGTGCCGGAACGAGCTGCGTGCTCCCACTCGGCCTCAGTCGGCAGCCGGTATCCGTCAGCCGATGTGTCCCACGCGATGCCCTCCGCACCCTCGGTATTTGTGTGGAGGCGGTAGGCGGGCGTCAACCCCTCGCTTTGGGACAGCGCGTTGCAGTACCGGACCGCGTCCCACCAGGAAACGCCCTCCACGGGCAGCCGGTCGCCCCGGGCACTGCCCGGCCGTTGACCGGTGACCTGTGCGTACCGCGCCTGGGTGACGGGGACCGTCGCCAGCCGGTAGGCCGCAAGTTCGATCGACCAGCTCCGCTGGGTTCTCCGGTCCGACAGGGTCACCTGCCCCGGCGGGACGGGAATCATCTCGTTGCCTGCGATCACGTCCATGGACAGGCGATCGTACTAGTGCAGCGATTCATAAGTCCTTCGGGGGCTTGACGGTCACGTTCTGTGGCCGTCAAGCCGCCCGGTGGTACTCGTCCCGCAGTGCCCGCTC
>NZ_JBXAWK010000114.1:0-5983 GCF_057291755.1 Kitasatospora sp. UYEF31 | reverse complement strand
GAGATCGCCTCGCGCCATGACCAATTACCTATCAAAGCCGGCGCACCGCGCGCAGGCGATCTCACGAACTCATGATCTGCACTCCAGACAGGACCTAGCCCAGTTGCCCGAACAGTTCCTTGGCGTCGTCCCCCAGGTAGGGGCCCGTCATCGTCTGCCGGCTGGCCCCGGACCGGGGCGAAGTGATGCCCAGCGAGACGTTGCTGACCAGGGCCCGCCGCCCGCCGACCTCGGCGAACCAGCCACCGCCGCTTGCCCCGCTGGTCATGGTGCAGCCCATCCAGAGCATGTCCGGCTTGGGCCACGACTGACCGGTGCCGGGGAAGTCGGTGGTCGGCGAATCACAGCGGTACATGCTCTGGCCGTCGTACGGTGTGTCCGCCGGATAGCCGAACGACCGCACCCGCAGGTGGCGCGGCGCGTTGAAGGCGATGTCCGTGCCCTGGCCGACGGCCTGCTCGAGGGTTTTCCCGCCCTGCGGGGCGACCAGGAACGCGCCGAAGTCGAACGGTGAGGCGGTGGACCCGCTCTCCGGTTCGGCGTCCGACTCCCACTGCCTGCTGACCGCGAGGGTCCGGGCCGGCCAGCGCCCGTAAGGTTCCCGCGCGGCCTGGGTCCGGCCTTCGCCGTCATAGCCGGGGATGAACGTCACCCGGTTGTAGAAGTCCCCGTTCTTCCCCCCGTGGAGGCAGTGCCCGGCCGTCCACACCATGTCCCCGCTGGGATGGTGCACAACTGTCCCACTGCACTCGGCGGACCCGCCGGGCACCTGGAAGAAGATCTTCCCCTGGACCGCGTTCTCCGTACGGGCGTACGGGGCCGACACCTGCTCGGCCGACACCGTCTTCGGCTGCCGGTAGTCCGGTTGTCCGGAACCACCCGGTGGCTGCTGCGGAGTATCGGCTGGCGCCTCCGGCTGGGTGGCCTGCGGACCCTGCGGCCGGGCGTCCTGTTGCCGGCTCGGATCCCACCAGTCCTTGTTGTCGCGGACTTCCTGGTCGGTGTAATCCTTGCTGGCCATCGCCGACTTCTCAGCCGCCCGCATCGCCAGTGACCCGCTCAGCAGCAACCCGAGGACCGTCACGAGTACCCCGGCCACCACGGACACAGTGACTGTCCGGTTGCGACGAGCGTGATCGTAGCTGTACGACACCTCTCAACCCCCCAATGGCGTAACCCTTCGGATGATAGGGCTACCGCCTACTACGGGGACGGGGTGGTGATGCTGCTCTTCGCCGTCGGCCGGGATCCGGGAGTGTGCTGGATCGGCGCTTTGCCCTCCTGGAAGCTGACGCAACGCTGCTGCTCGGGTGCGCTCCGGGGGCCGGCGAGCAGGATGCTGTCCATCTTCGACGCTGTCTGCAGCGTGCAGACGATCTGCCCGAGAGCCGTTGCGGCCAGCCCGGTCAGGGGGATGTCGAGGCGGATGAGGAGTGGCGTGTCGCCGTCCAGAAGCGGCTTCGTCTGTACACCGCCGAGGGGGACGCCCGTGCTGTACCCCTCGGCGGCCTCAGCCTCGGTCGGCCCGAACGCCAGCTCCTCCAGGAGCCGGTTGATCTGGCTGGCCCGTTCCCTGACCGTCGTCGGATCGGCACCAGGGGCTCCGGCGAGCAGCGGCACCACACCGCTGCGGGGCACCGCCTGCAGCCGGTTGTTGCGGGCCAGGTAGATCTCGTGCCCCCCCTCCTGCGGAGGCGGCGTCGTGCTGGGCGCGGGGACCCGGGTGGCCGGGCGGCCCGCGCCGATGGGCCCTTCGGTCGTACGGATGCCGCAGCCGGACAGCCCGACTACGGCGAGTGTGGCCACCGCGACCGCGACCGTGAACGTACGTGACTGACGGTCGGTCATGCGGGGTCGCCGCCGTCCCGGGAGTCGTCCGTACGGCGGTCCTCAGGGTTGTCGGGCACCTCGTCCGGCAGATCGTCGGGATCGGCTTCCAGGTCGTCCCACGAGTTGTCCATCGAGTCGTCCGGCAGCCGGTCGTGCCGCCCGTTGCGGCCGCCCGGGCGGTCGCCGTGCCGGAAGTGGTCGGGGCCGAGCCCGAAGTCCTCGTCGGCCGGCGGCACCAGCGGGATGCGCAGGGTGAACTTGGCCCCGCGCCCCGGCAGGTTGGTCGCGAAGGCGATTCCGCCGTGGATACGGGTGTTCTCCTTGACGATGGACAGGCCCAGGCCGCTGCCTTCGGAGCGGGCCCGTGAACTGTCTGCCTTGTAGAAGCGGTCGAACACGTGCGGCAGGACATCCTCGGGGATTCCGGGGCCGGTGTCGGACACGGCGATCACGAGGTCCTCAGTGTGCGGCTCGGGCAGCAGCCCCGGCTCGGTGCCGCGCGGTTCGCGGCTGATCTCCACCGTCACCGGGGAGCCGCCGTGCTTGAGTGCGTTGCCGACCAGGTTGGACACCATCACGTCCAGGCGTCGGGGGTCGACCCGGGCGACGATGCCGCGCGGTGCCGCCAGGTGCACGGCGTCCATCCAGGCGCGGGCGTCGAGCGCCGCGGTCACCAGGTCGGCGATGTCGACGTCGTCCACGACCAGGGCGGCGGTCCCGGCGTCGAAGCGGGACACCTCCATGAGGTCTTCCACCAGCGTCGCGAGGCGTTCGATCTCGGCGACCACCAGGCGGGCCGCCGGAGCGCCCTGTGCGCCCAGGCTGTCGGCCTCCTCCTCCAGGAGTTCGCTCACCGCGGTCATCGCCGCCAGCGGCGTGCGCAGTTCGTGCGACACGTCGGCGACGAACCGCCGCGACGAGGACTCAAGGGCGCGCAGCTCGGTGACGCTGAGCTCCAGCTTCTCCGCTGATTCGTTGAACGTCCGCGCCAGATCCGCGAGTTCGTCTGAACCCCGGACGTCGAGCCGGGTGTCCAGACGCCCGGCGCCCAGCGCCCCGGCCGCTTCACCGAGCCGGCGGATCGGCTGCAGGATGTGCCGCGCGCCGAACAGGGCGAACACCGCGGCCCCACCCAGCGCGAGCAGCACACCGGTCGTCAGATAGCGGGCCAGCGACGTCAGATCGGTCTGTTCGGCGTCCAGCGACTTGAACATGTAGCCGGTCGGTCCGCCGGGCACCACGGTGGTGCCGCCGACCAGGTAGGGGTCGCCGCGCACTTCGATCCGCTGGAAGAGCATCTGGTACTTGCCGTCGGGGCCCGGCTTCTCGACGACCGTGCGCAGCGACGTCGGAACCATGCTGAGGGTGAACTTCAGGTCGGACTCCGCGGGCTGGGCGTCCGAGCCCACCAGCACGACCTTGTAGCCGAAGCTGTTGGTGCTCATCCGTTCCACGGTGTTCATCAGAGCGGCGTGGTCCGGGTCCATCGGCAGCGTCCCGGCCTCCCGGCCGAGGCTGTCCCGGAACTCCTTGAGCACCGATTCCTGAGTGCGCGCCAGGACCGCGGTGCGGGTCAGCCAGTAGGCGATCCCCGACGCCGCGACCGCGGAGATCAACGCGACACAGGCGAACGCGACCAGGACCCGGAACCGCAGGCTGCTCAGCCGCAGTGCGTGCACGACCCGCACGGTCGTGCGGCGCACCCGCCCTCTTCTGTCACCGCTCAACACTGTGCCCGTCGCATCGACTGTTGTGGCTGCCTCACCCGTACGGCTTGGCCTGAGGACTGTTCCGGCACTCACGGCGGGTCGAGGCGGTAACCGACACCCCGGACCGTACGGATCAGGCTCGGCGCGGCCGGGACATCCTCGATCTTCGCCCGGAGCCGCTGCACACACGCGTCGACGAGCCGGGAGTCGCCCAGATAGTCGTGCTCCCACACCATGCGCAGGAGTTGCTGCCGGGACAGGGCCTGGCCGGGCCGCTTGCTCAGCTCGACGAGCAACCGCAGTTCGGTCGGTGTGAGCTGGAGCTCCTCACCGGCCTTGGACACAGTCATCGCACTGCGGTCCACGACCACGTCACCGAACACCGAAGCGTCGGTGACCTCACGCTCACCGCGCCGCAGCACCGCCCGGATCCGGGCGTCGAGCACCCGGGGCTGGACAGGTTTGACCACATAGTCGTCGGCACCGGACTCAAGGCCCACCACCACGTCGATGTCGTCGTTGCGCGCGGTCAACAGGATGATCGGCAACGAATCGGTGCGCCGGATACGACGGCACACCTCAAAGCCGTCGATGCCGGGGAGCATGACGTCGAGCACGATCAGATCGGGACGCTGCTCACGCCAGCGGTCCAGACCGGCCTCGCCGGTGGCCGCGGTCACCACACGGTGACCCTGACGACCTAGGGCGAGTTCAAGACCGGTGCGGATGGAATCGTCATCCTCGATCAGCAGGAGATGGGACACGGAGCCCATTGTGTCGGATGCCACGAGCATGAAGAGGTCTCCGGGTGCGTTTCCGGTTCCTCAAGGGGCAGCGCCTGTTGCACAGCTGTGACAGAGAGCGGACGGAGCCATTAAACCGGCACGGCAGGCTTAGGGCCGTGAACAACCAACGTCCACGGGGAGAAGCCATGAACGCTCAGGCAGTTCTTACGGGTAACCGCACCGCCAACCGACGCAACATCGTCGCGCTGGCCGCCGTCCCCGCCCTGTCTGACGCCGGACAGGTTTCCACGGCGGCCAAGGCCCGGGTCAACACACCGGCTGATCCGTCGGTCAACGAAGAGTTCACCGCGTACGTCCGCGAACGGCGCTCGTCGCTGTTCGCCACGGCCTACCACCTCACAGGTGACCGCAACGAAGCCGAAGACCTGTTGCAGAGTGCGCTGATGAGCACCTACCAGGCGTGGGGCCGCATCCAGGACAAGGCCGCGCTCGGCGGCTACCTGCGGCGCACGATGACGAACCTGCACATATCCGCATGGCGGCGGCGCAAGATCGGGGAGTACCCCACCGAGGAGCTCCCCGAGCGCATCGACCACTCGGACGCGGTCGGCGACAGCGAACTGCGCGCGGTCCTGTGGCAGGCGCTGGCCAAGCTGCCCGAGCCGCAGCGCACGATGCTCGTCCTGCGCTACTACGAGGGCCGCACGGACCCCGAGGTCGCGGCGACGATGGGTGTCAGCGTCGGCACGGTGAAGTCGAGCATCTGGCGCGCGCTGCGCCGACTGCGCGAGGACGAGGTCCTGAGCTTCGACGAGGACGAGTCCTTCGCCGAGCTGGTCGCCTGATCCCGCGCGGTTCCAGACCCGCACTGTTCGGTTTTCATCCGGTCCCGCTACGGCCCGGTGGCGCGTTTCCCCCAATGAACCGGTTGATGGGAAACACGCCACCGGGCCGTAGTCGGTTCCAGGTGCGTCACGGGTCCGTGGATTTTTTTCGTACGGTCCACTCCTGCGCGTCGTCCGGACCAATGAGTCACCGGAACGGGTGACGTTCCCCCCGTTCCTTTGCTTCCGGTGTCACCGGCTGACTACGGTCCGTGTTCGATACGGGGTTTTGGCTACGGACAAGGAATTCCCGCATGGCTTCCGCACTGCGCAAGGCGCTGGTCGTCTCCTCCCTGGGTGCCGCGATGGCCCTCGGGATGGGTGCTCCGGCTTCGGCGAACCACCTGGCCGGACTCCCCGACGGGCTCTCCCAGCCCGATGTCGAACCTGACACGGCAGTGCCGGACAGGAACACCACCGACCCCACGGGCGGTGCGGTCACCGCCGTCCCGGCCGCCGTATCGCCGGTCACGCGGTTGCCGCTGAACCCGACCGCGGCCACCGGGGTCGACCCGCTGTCGAACTCGGTCGGCACGAACGTCAACGACGACGGTCCCGCGGTCAGCAGCGGCGCGGTGACCGGGAAGCTCGGCCGGGGCTCGTCCTTCGACAGCCTGATGCGCAGCGTCCGGTAACGAGCGGTCCGTACAAAAGCGGTCCGTACAAAAGCGGTCCGCAGGAAACACGAAGGGCGGGGGGGGGCCCCCCCGGGGGGGGGGGGGGCGGGCCCCCCCCCCCCCGGGGGGGTGGGGGGGCCGCCGGGGGGGCGCGGGGGGGGGGGGGGGCGGGCGGGGGGCCCCCCCCCGGGGGGCCG
>NZ_JBXAWK010000113.1:0-7913 GCF_057291755.1 Kitasatospora sp. UYEF31 | reverse complement strand
CGCTTTCGACGATCTGAAGACCCCGGCCCGGCGGGCGACGTGGTCACGCTTCCGCGAGCACGCCGCGCGGGTGGAGGAACTGGACCTGCTGGGGGTTACGAGGTGTTACGGCCGGAGGCCGCCCCCCGGGGGGCGGCCTCCGGCCGTAACACCTCGTAACCCCAGTTGGGGATCGCCGACCCGTCGTGTCTGTCGGATTATCCGGAGCGGTTGCCGACCCAGCACGAGCACGCTCGGGAGATCCGGTCCCTGCTCAAGGTGAGGGACTTTGAGGATGGCGAGCTGGAGCTGCGGCAGCACATCGCGGGGCGGGTCTGGGTATCTAGCGAGGGGCCGCGGGCGCTGTTCGACCGCGGTGTGACGTGGCTGCGGCGCAACCGGTGTCTGCTGCCCGGCGTCACCCAGCTGGCTTCCCTGGTCGCGGAGGTCCGCACCGCGGAACAGGCCCTGATCTATTCGGTGGTCGATTCGCCGGTCACCGCGGATCTGCGGCGTGACCTGATGGGACTGCTGGTGGTGCCCGAGGGGGATGCGGTCTCGGTGCTGGAGCGGTGGCGGACGGTGCCGCGCGAGGTCAGCGGACGGGGGCAGAAGGGCGCGTTGGAGCGGGCGCGGGATGTGCGCGGGCTCGGGGCCGGCGGGCTGGACCTGTGGCGGGTGCCGCCGGTGAAGCTGGCGGAGCTGGCCCGCTTCGGAGTGAGCACCCACGCCCCTCGGCTGCGGCGGCTGGTGGAGCCGCGCCGCACCGCGACGGTGCTGGCCACGGTGCGGCACCTGGAGAACGCTTCGGTGGACGACGCGCTCACCTTGTTCGAGGTGCTGATGTCCACCAAGCTGCTGGCCCGCGCGGCGCGCGCGGATGACAAGGCGAAGCTCAAGACGATGCCGAGGTTGCGCAAGGCGGCGGCGACGGTGGCGTGCGCGGTCACGGTGCTGATGGACACCCCGGTGGAGGAGCTGGATCCGGCGGTGCCGGTGAGTGTGGCGCAGGCGTGGGAGCGGATCGAGAAGGTCGTCACCCGCGAGGACCTGGTCAAGGCCCTGGCCGACCTGGCCGAGGTGCTGCCCGAGGGCACCGACGAGGACGCGGAGACCGCCTGGCGCAAGCAGCTTCTCGACCGGTACGCCACCGTGCGGGGCTTTACCTCGTTGCTGGCCGACGTCGTGCCCTGGGGTGCGACCCGGGCCGGGGTCGCGGTGGTGGAGGCCCTGCGGGAGCTGCCGAAGGTGCAGGCCCGGCGCAAGCCCGGACCCGAGCACATCGACGCCGGCCTGCTGAGCGACGGGACGTGGCGGCGCATGGTGCTCGGCAATCCGCTGCTGGCGGTGAACGGCCTGATCGACAAGCACGCCTGGACGTTCTGCGTCTTGGACGCGCTGCTGACCGCGCTCAAACGCCGGGACGTCTTCGCGGTGGGCGGCGATGTCTGGGGCGACCCCAGAGCGCGGCTGCTGTCCGGTCCGGCCTGGGCTGTCACCCGGCCCAAGGTGCTGACCGCGCTGGAGCTGCCCGGCACCGCCGAAGAGCATCTGGGCGAGCTGGAAGTGCTGCTGGACGAGATGTACCGGCACGTCGCGGAGAACCTGCCCGACAACGCGGCCGTCGACATCGTGGACGGGAAGATCCGCCTGGACCGCCTGGACGCCGACCCGCTGCCGGCGGGCTACCAGGTGGTCCACGACGCGGTCCAGGCGATGATGCCCCGCGTGGACTACCCCGAACTGCTGCTGGAGGTCCACGCAAAGACCGGGATGTACGACGCGATCGAGCACGTCAGCGGCCAGGTCGCCCGCCCTGCGGACCTGGACCTGACGCTGACCGCGCTCCTGGTCCACAAGTCGACGAACATCGGGATGGAGCCGGTGATCAAGCCGGGGGAGCGGGCGCTGACCCGTGGCCGGCTGACAGCTGCGGACCACGGGTACTTCCACCTGCCCGGACTGCGTTCCGCTTCGGGGCTGCTGGTCGGCGCGCAGTCTGGGATCGGCATCACCGGGGACTGGGGCGGTGGGCACGTCGCGTCGGCCGACGGGATGCGCTTCACCGTGCCGGTGCGCTCGATCCACACCAGGCCCAATCCGAAATATTTCTCGACCGGGCGCGGAATGACCTGGTTGAACGTGGTTTCTGACCGTTTCATGGGGCTTGGCGGGATTGTCATGCCGGGCACGCTGCGTGATTCGCTGGGCATCCTGGACGCGGTCTTCAACCTGGACGGACCGGTCCGCCCGGAGATGGTCATCACCGATACCGGATCAGTGAGCGACCTGGTGTTCGGGCTGTTCGCGATCTGCGGCTACCAGTTCTCCCCGCGTATCGCGGATATCTCTGACGCCCGCTTGTGGCGCTTTGATCTGTCGGCCGACTACGGGCTGCTGGAGCCGGTCTCGCGCCAGCGAATCCAGGTGGCCAGGGTGCGCGACCACTGGGAAGACATGCTCCGCGTGGCCGGCTCCCTGACCACCGGCACCGTGCGCGCCTACGACCTGCTGCGGATGATGAACAACGGTGACCGGATGACCGGCCTGGGGGACGCGTTCGCCGCCTACGGACGGATCTTCAAGACCCTCCATCTGCTGCAGTTCATCGATTCCGAGGTGTACCGCAGGATGATCGGCGTGCAGCTGAACATCGGCGAGGGCCGCCACGCGCTGGGCCGCGCGATGTTCTTCGGCCGCCTGGGCGAGATCCGCCACGCCTACCGGGACGGGATGGAGAACCAGCTCGGCGCGCTGGGCATGGCGATCAACGCCGTCGTTTTCTGTTATCTGGGGCGGCCGGAGGCCGTCCGCTACGCAGCATGAGTGATCTTTAGAGCGTGTCTTGCCGCTCTCGCAGAAGGACTATCCGGGGTGCGTACGTTACGGGATGTGACGACCGTAGTTGATCTCTCGGGGTTCCGTACCCAGCGCCTCACGCTTCGCGGCGGCGAGCGGACGTGGACCGTGCTGGGCTGCGACCACCAGGTGGTGGGGCCGGCGGAAGAGTACCTGGAGTACCTGCGGGTGCAGAAGGCGTCCCCGAACACGGTGAAGTCCTATGCCCGCGCGCTGGCGCTGTGGTGGCAGTACCTGGACGCCTTCTCCTTGGTCTGGGACGCGGTGACGCTGGAGGACTTCGGGTCGTTCTTGACCTGGCTACGGACCGGAGAGGACCCGCAGGTCACGGCACTGACCCCGGGGAAGGCCCGGTTCGCGGAGTCGACCGTCTCGGTGCGGCTGCGTGCGGTGCTGTCCTGCTACGAGTTCCACCAGCTCAACGGCGTCGACGTCGGCCGGGACCTGCACCGCCTGGTGCACGGGGGCGGTGGCCGCTACAAGCCGATACTGGAGCACATCGCGCGCCGCAAGGGCCGCCGCCAGTCCGTCATCCGGGTACGCCAGAGCCGCCCGGCCGCGCCACCGGTGCTGACGCCCCGGCAGATCGACCGGATCTGCGACACCTGCGCGGTCTGGGATCCAGGGTCGGGTGAATGGCGGGGATCGCTGCGTGACCGGCTCCTGTGGGACCTGCTGGCCGGGACCGGGCTGCGGCTCGGTGAGGCGCTCGGACTGCGGCACCGCGACTGGCACACCGGCCGCGGCGAGACCCCGTTCATCGAGGTCGTCCCGAGAGAGCATCCGCACGGGGTGCGCGCGAAGGGCGGCGGCTACCGCAAGCTCTACATCTCCGATGAACTGGACCGCCTCTACGGCGAGTACCTGTGGCAGCTGTGCGACGCCGGGGCTGACCTGGCGGTTGCCGACCTCGACGACTGGTACGTCTTCGTCAACCTCGAACGTGAACCGCGGTTCGCCCCGTGGAAGCCCGACAGCGTCTACGACCTGGTCGACCGGCTCCACCGGCAGCTGGTCGGGCAGGTCCCGGCGGGTTGGACGCCCCACTGGTTCCGGCACAGCCACGCCACCGCACTGTTGCTGTCCGGCGTGCCGATACATGTGGTCAGCCGCAGGCTCGGGCACGCGGACGTGCAGACCACGATAAACACGTACGCCCACGTCACCGAGGACGCCGAGCTGCGAGCCGTGGCCGACTGGACAAAGCTCACCGCCGGCTGGCGGGCCGCGACGGACGCCGCACTGATCGGACCGTGCTGATGAGCGCCAATCCGCTGCTGGAGGACATGCGCGACACCTCCGGCTACTTCCAGGCAGGAGTTCTTACGACCATGTGGGACGCGGTCCCGCAGCGCTTCCGGACGGTCGAGCTGGCCTCGGACGCTCTGGCCCCCGCCGACCTCGCCGCCTTTTTGCTCAGCACGCACCAGCGAAGCTTCCGGCTCCGCTTCGGGCAACTGCCCACTCCCATGGACCGCGAGATGGCCTGGTGCTGCTGGCGCATCGTCGAACTGGGCGGCCGGGTCCCCGTCGGAGCGCTGGGGTCACTGCTCGGCTGGCTCGCCAAGATGGTGGAGGACCATCCGGAGCTTCGCGGCTCGCTGATGGACCACACGCCGCGCGAGTGGGAACGGGCCTTGGCCTCGGCGTTCGTCCGGCACAACGCCCGCCTGCCCGGCAAGGGATGGCTGCTGAACACCACGGCACTCTTGCGCCGCTGCTTTCAGATGCTGTGGACCGCCTACGACCAGCGGCCCTGGTGGCAGCGCGAGGTGTGGGACCCGGGGCTGGATCCGCGCATCCCGCGGCGGACCCATGAACCACAGGGCGACCACAGCTTGTACTTCCACCGCATCCAGCCGCTCTGGCTGCGGCAGGGCGTCCAGTGGTATCTCCGGGTTTCCCTGGAGACCGGCGATCTGGTTTGGACCACAGCCCGCGCCCGCCGGTCCGGACTGCAGGTCTTCGCCGACTGGATCGCCGACCAGCGGCCTGTCCCGCCGCCGGGGCTGCGCGATGACCCCGCCGGGGTGCGGGTGTTCATGCTGGATTTCCTCAGCCACGTCCGCGCCCAGATCGCTCGCGCAGGACCGAACCGGGGCAAGCCGCTGTCGCCGCTACGCGTGAACGACATCGTCACCGACGTCGAGAAGTTCTACGCGTTCATGGCCGACAACCGCGAGGCAGCCGCCCTGACGCTGGACGAACCGGGCTGGCTGGGCCTTGGCCCCTACCACGCCATCTTGTGGCGGCGCGGGGAGAAGGGCCGGCCCACGGTCCAGCCCGAGCGCTGGGAGATTATCGATGACACGGCCTTGTCCCAGATCATGGCCAACCTGCACCTGCTCGGTGCCCCGGTGGAGGAAGGCGGATTCGACGACGAGCAGCTCATGCGGATCATGATGCTGCAGGTCCGCATCGGTCGGCGCATCAGCGAGGTCCGCATGCTCGACCGCGATCCACTGCTCGCGCTGGACCAGCTGACCCGACCTGCTGAGGAGGCGGTCGACGACGGCGCCTTCACAGCCAAACTGCGCTACCAGCAGACGAAGATCGACCAGGCGCCGGACACCATCTTCGTCGACGCGGAGATCACCGCCATCATCGCCGGGCAGCAGCAGTGGGCCGACACCCGTCTGGGGCCCCGCTGGGCTGTGGGCGTCGCCCCCAAATACCTGTTCCTGGCGCACAGGATGAACCGCAACGCAGACAAGCCCTATCCCTTCGAACGCGTCCAGCAGACGCTCTCCGAGTTCGCCCGCCGACTCGACATCCGCGACAGCGCCGGTCGGCTGGTGGACTTCAACCGCACCCACCGGTTCCGGCACACGAAGGCCACCAGCCTGCTCAACGCTGGCGTGCCGCTGCACGTCGTCCAGCGGTACTTCGGCCACCTGTCTCCGGCCATGGTTATGCATTACGCGCAGACCCTCGCCGAGACTCACGAGCGCGAGTTCCTGCGCTACCGGAAGATCACCGCCGATGCCCGGGAGCTGTCCACCGACCCGCGCGACCTCTACGACATGCTGGAGCTGGACAAGCGCACCGACCGGATCCTGCCCAACGGTTTGTGCCTGCTGCCGCCCCGTCAGGTGTGCGCGAAGGGCAACGCCTGCCTGACCTGCGACAAGTTCGCCACCGACGCCACCTTCCTGCCCGAACTCACTACCCAGAGGGACCGCACCGACCAGCTCATCGAGGAACGGCAGCGGGCCTTCACCGTCCGGACCGGCCAGCCGATGAGCCCGGACAACGTCTGGCTCGCCGGACGCCGCCAAGAGCAGGACGCCCTGGGCCGCATCATCCTCAAACTCGAAGCGACCCGGCTCGCCGACGAACCCCAGGCCGTCCGCGGCGCCGGTGTCGGCGCCCGCACCGACGCCATCACCCGCAGCCAGGAAGGGCGCTGACCCGCATGCGCGGCAACCCCGACAACCTCCGCCAGGCCGCCGCCCGCAAGAGCGCTGCCGCAAAGGCCAGGGCCGAGCAGGGCCTGCGCGACATGATCCGCCGTCGGCAGCCCATCACCTTCCGCGGTCTCGCCCAGACCGCCGACGTCTCGCTGGACTTCCTCTACCGGTGCACCGAGATCCGCCAGCGCGTCGAACAACTCCGCACCCAGCAGCAGAACAACCCGCCCCGGCCAGCCGCGCAGCCGCCCGACGACTCGCCCAGCAGCGTCGTGCGCACCCTCACCAACCAGCTCGCCGAACTTAAGCAGCGGCACCGCGACGAAGTCCACACCCTGCGGCAGGCACTGGAGACCGCTCAGAGCGAGAACCTCGAACTGCGACGCCGCGTCGGCCCCCTGGTGAACCGGCAGACCGCTCATGGACCGGCCGGAGGGACTGCATGAGACTGCGTCGTGAAACCCGGATTCTCAAGGCGAAGGCGCACGCCTCCTTCACTCACGCTGTTACCGCCTTCAACACGCCACAGCTCAACGGCGGCAGAACCACCATCGTGCTCATGTCCACGCAGCACGCCTTCGAGATACTGCTCAAGGCCGCTCTGGTCCAACACCGCGTCGAGGTCTTCGACCACAAGGACCGGACGAGCATCGGGTTCGACAAGTGCGTCAACCTCAGCGGAGAGAAACTCCGGGTCTCTGCTGACGAGGCGGGCACGCTCCGCGCGATCTGCGCGCTCCGCGATGCAGAGCAACACTGGTACTGCGTGGTGTCTGAAGGGATCCTCTACATCCACATGCGAGCGGCCGTCACCTTGTTCGACGAGCTCCTCCAGCGCGCCTTCTGCGAGCGCCTCGCGGATCACCTGCCTGACCGTGTCCTGCCGATCTCAACCCAGCCTCCTCGCGACTTTCAGACACTCGTCGACGAGGAGTACTCCCAGGTCCACCAATTGCTGCAACCCGGCAAGCGCCACGGCGCCGAAGCCCGCGGACGCATCCGCACCCTCCTCGCGCTGCAGGCCCACACGGTAGGAGACCTCCGAGTCACCGAGCGCGACGTCGACAGCGCCGAGCAGGCCATCAAGGACGGCACCACGCGAGTCGACCTGCTGCCGAACCTCGCCACCGTCGGGACACAGGTCAGCGGGGCAGGCATCAACGTGACAGTGCACTTCTCCAAAACCGCAGGCGCCCCCGTCCGATGGGCAGCGGACGGCGAACCGGCAGCCGCCGTGAAGACGGAGGACCTGTGGAAGAAGTACCACTGGAGCAGGTCCAAGCTCGCGGACAAGCTCGGCCTCAGCTGGCCCCGTGCGGCAGCGTTGCGCTGGAAGCTCAACATTGACGCGGACGATGCCTGCCACAAGCAGTGGGAACAGGGAAAGACGGTCATCGATCGTTTCTCGGACAACGCCTATCAGCGAATGAACAACGCAATGAAGTCAGCAGACTTCAGCATCGACGAGATCTACAAGGAATACCGGGAGAGGCCCAAGAGCGCGTGATCGCCGATCGCCTCGGCTTCACTCTCGGACGCGACTGCAAGTGATCTACCTGCACAAACAGCGCCGGTTCACTCGATTGCCCCGGATACTTGGTGGAATTCCCTCTACATGGACGCCGCCGTCGGGGAGTTGGAGGCCGGCGGGCTGACCGTCTCCCC
>NZ_JBXAWK010000112.1:0-7932 GCF_057291755.1 Kitasatospora sp. UYEF31 | reverse complement strand
GCGTTCACCGGCTTCACCTGGCTCCCACCCGCGGCCCGCGCCCCCGCCTGACCGTCCCGCACCCCGACCAGCCGCTGACCACCGGTCACCGGCCGCCACCCCATGCCCGGAACCGTCACACGACGTGAACCCGCTGAATGTTTACATCTCTTCCTCCGGACCTTCACGGCCCAGTATCCCAAGGTGTCCACTTTTCGGGGGAAATGCCCGCCCTCAATGACGTCTGGTACGACCGGCTACGGGAAGAGCGGCTGAATGCGGTCGAGGCTGTCGGCTGACCTTCGCCAGGCCGCTGTTGTGCCACGGGCATTTCAAGATCCGCGCGGGAGTCCGAGGAGGTCGAACGGGCGGTGTGTGGCGCGGCCGGCCCAGCGGGTGGCTTCGGTGATCCCGGTGCGGTCGGCGAGGCGGTGTGCGCCGACGGCGAGGTTCCGCAGGGCTGCCATGACGCGCGGGCCTGAGCCGGTGCGCACGCGGGAGGCGTCCTCGGCGTAGAGCGTGTCCCTCACGAAGTGCAGCACCTCAAGTTGCCACTGGCCCGAGCACAGACGCGAGAGTTCGAAGGGACCCGCCCGCTCGGCACCCGCGCTGGTGACGCCCAGGATCGCCACCGCACTCACCAGCTTCCCGGCCAGGTCGCTCACATAACGCTCACACAGGAAGACCTGACTGACGTGCGGAAACGGAAGATCTGCGGGGGCGGGCAGGACCTGCATCGTGCGCCGCACACTGCGGCCGTGCCCACGCACGGTCTCCTCGTACCCGATCGGCACCCGGCACCAGTCCAGCGCGTCCAACGCCGCGAACAGCCTGGGCTGACTCCCCTTCACCTGAAACAGGAAGTCCGCGCCGAGCCCGTGCAGCACCCGCGCGTGCCCGCGCTGCGTGTGCAGGGCATCCGCAGTGAACACCACCCCCTCCACTCCCGTCTCCAGCTGGCCCAGCAGCTCGTAGAAGGCCGGGATCTCGTTGTTCTTCCTCTCCAACTGCACCTGCCCGACCACCAGTTGTCGAGAATGCTCCATGAACGCGAGCAGCCGTACCGCCTTGCCGTTCTCGTCCTTCGCACCCCGAAGCGCCTTGCCGTCCGCCGCCCACGCCGTCAACCCGGCCCCCTCACCCGCCGCTTCCGACTCCCCCGGCTCCTGGGCGGCAGCCTCCTGCAGCAGCCAGCCCCCGATCGCCCGGTCCACAGCCTCGGCATCCGCGCCGGTCACCACCCGCCAGATCGTGCTCAACGACGGTGGCCCCTGCGCCGGCACCACCGCTCCGACCTGCCGATACAGCTCCTGGCACCACGACGGGGGCACATCCGAGGCCCAGCTCGCGATCCCGGCGAAGGACCGTATCCCCGCCACCACCACCCCGGCCGCCAACGCCAGCACCGCCGCCACCGGATACAACCGCCCCCGGTCCTGCCGCCCGTCCCCGACCTGCCCCAACCTGGCCAACAGACCTTCCAGCACTACCGGCGTGACCTCGACCGATGATTCACCGGACACCGACACCAGCCCTGCGAATGCGGACAGCAGGGCGTCAGGAATGGCAGACTCGACCAGCAACGGAGCTCCGGTATACACGAGTTGGTGTGAGAACCCTCGTCCTACCGGAGCTCCGTCCTGCTCAGCACGCCGACACGCAGCCCATCACCAACCCCGCACCCCGCGATCGATCTTGAAACGGCCGTGGCTGTTGTGCGGACTCATCGCGACGCGGCATTGCGATCGGAGGAGTCGCTCAGGACACCGTTCGTCGCCATGAGATAGCCGAGTTGGGCGCGGCTGGTGCTGCCCATCCGCTTCGAGATCATCTGAATTCGGCCTGCGACGGTGCGGACGCTCATCCCTAGGTTTCGGGCAATTCTCTCCTCCGTCGCGCCGGCGATGAGCATCCGCATGATGCTCAGTTCGAGGTCCGCCACGACGTCATCGGGGCGCTGGGGGGACTCGGCGTGGAAGACGAACCCCCGCAGCCACGTCTGATCGAACATGCCGACCAGGAACCGGATGACTGCGGGGTGACGTATCTCCAGAGCGTCAAGTTCACGCCCGTTGCCGACGGGAATGTAGGCGGCGGCGCGGTCGCATATGATGATTTGATCGAAGATCTCGTCCACCGTTCTTACCTCTGCACCGGCCGACACCAAGCGGTTCAAGTAGTCACGGGTGGGCCCATCCGTCCGAACGGCGTGTTGATAAACCGTGCGTTGACGTACACCGCGTCCCAGTAGTTGAAGGCTGTGCCGTAGGGAAGATTTCAAGATTTCCGGTGATCTACCCCCTCCCGGCTGTGCGGTGATCAGTTCGGTTTGACAGGACCCGACTGCCGCTTCGACTATTCGAGAGACTGCTGAAGTCCCCTGGAGCAATGTGATGTCGGGGAGGCTCTCCAACTGGTACGACGTGTGGGTCGCCTCAACCGATGCGAACGTCGAAATCAGTTCCTCAACGGTCCCGCGTTTTGCGGCCAGCTCTTCTTCCAGCGGGCGCAACACATTTGCAGCTGCCGTCCCGGGCGGAACTGGGACGAGTTCGCCGTCTTCCCCGTGGCCGGGAACGAGGAGCCCGAGCCTGAGAAGGCAAGGCGAGGCGGACAGGAGAGGAAGAGTACCCGCGGCCAGGGCCCTGCGGTATACCTCCAGCGCCCCCGCACACACCTTGTTGGCGGGGCATATGTTGGTTTTGCACTCCATTTTCACCCTCCAGACCCTCGATGATCAAGCAATGCATGATCATGCCATGGGTGATGCCTTGCATCCCCAACCGGGTGACCGGCAGCATTGCCGCGAAGTCGCAGAGCCATTGGGGGCGACCGTGTAAGGGGGCTGGGCTACGGTACGTGCCGTCTATTCTGGCAGATTTTTTCACCGGGTTGCGCGCCCATTGCGCAATTCGGCGCAAAATGACTCTCCGGTTTACACGAACATACCGACCGGCTTGGTAATGTCCGGATGGAATCTGACACGGGTGCTCGCCGAGCGACAGATCGTCTAGGGTGAGCGGCTTGTTTCTGGCAGTCAAACAATTAATTTACCGTTCCCGCCTGGTCGATGAGAGGGTGTTTTTCTGATGTGTGGAACTCAGAGATACCCCTATTTTTCTGGCATGCGCGGGTGTCGGACGGCATAGCTTCCGGAGGTTGCTTCGCTGATGAGTCGATGTAGACCGAACCCCGTGGTGGCCTCCTGGCAGGGCTGGTCACCAGGCTCAGTCGTCAACTAGTTCGCAGGATCCTTATCATCATTCTAGAGCGGCCATGCGATGGCCTCCTGGGGGCTTTGGTGAAGTACATTTCTATAATCTCTGCGGGTGCTTCATGAACCGGTACAGACTCTACTTTGATATTTCTGAAGCATTTCTTGAACAAGCTGTCGCGCGGCCCGCAGGAATCGCTCTCGTGTATCGTGACGAGGAGCTCAGTTATGAGGATCTTCATGCTCGTGCCCGCCTGCTTGCGGACCGATTCTCTGAATTCGGAGTCCAGCCGGGTTCGCTGATAGGAATGGCCTTCGAGCGGTCGACCGATGCGATTGTCTGCATGCTCGGAATCGTGTTGGCCCGTGCTGCTTATATGCCAGTCAGCCCTGGTTTCCCCGACGACAGGATTAGGCAGATCCTGCTCGACAGTGACGTTCGTCTCCTGCTTGCGGATCGCTCCTCCGCAGCGAAGGTTCGGGCTGCCGCTCCGGACGGCGTGCTGGTTCTTGACATCGCCGATCTCGAAGCTTCCTGCGGCGGAGAGCCAAGCCGCCCGCTGTCCGCCGGCGCACCCGTCTCGAAACCGGATGCGTCCGCTGCCGCCTCGCCGCTCGCCTACGTGATGTACACCTCGGGCAGCACCGGTCGCCCCAAAGGCGTCATGGTCGAGCACGCGGGTGTTCTTCGACTGACCAAGGACACGGACTACTTCGACTTCTCGGCAAATGAGCGGTTCCTCCAGACCGGGGCCCTGGAGTTCGACGCCGCCACCTTCGAGGTGTGGGGGGCGCTGCTCAACGGCGCAACGCTGCACATCGTTGACCAAGAGGTTCTGCTGACGCCCGCGCTGCTGAAGCGGGCATTGCACGAAGCGGACATCAGCGTGCTCTGGATGACGGCTCCGCTCTTCAATCAGATGGTCGATGAGGACATCGATGTCTTCGCACACCTGCGCACACTCCTGGTGGGCGGTGACGTTCTCTCCAACCGGCACGTCAACCTGGTGCGGAAGGCCCATCCGGACCTGCGGGTTCTCAACGGCTACGGACCCACCGAGAACACGACCTTCACCACCACCTTCGCGATCGACCGGGTCTACGAGACACCCATCCCGATCGGAATGCCCATCACCGGCACCACAGCGCTGGTCCTGGACACGGAACGCCGCCCTGTCCCGGTCGGCGGTATCGGCGAGCTGTACACGGGCGGCGCGGGAGTGGCCCGCGGCTACCTGCACAACCCGGAGCTGACCGCCGAACGGTTCGTGACCATCGACGGCGAGCGCTACTACCGCACGGGCGACCTGGTCAGTAGAGACCCGGCCGGCGTGCTCTCCTTCCACGGCCGGATCGACAACCAGGTCAAGATCCGGGGACACCGTGTGGAGATCCAGGAGATCGACGGCGCCCTGCTGGAGATCCCGGGGGTGATCGACAGCCATACGAGCGTGACCGGCGTGCCGGGGGCCGCCAGGCAGATCGTCACCCATCTCGTCCTGGCGGACGGCTGCCAGGAGCAGGGCGTCGCAGCCGAGCTGCGTCGCAGACTGCCGTCCTACATGTGCCCCGACCACATCGTCCGGATGGACCGACTTCCACTGAATGCCAACGGCAAGGTGGACAAGGCCTTGCTTCCCTCTCCCGCGCCGCGCCGCCGCGCCGCAGGCCGCCCGAAGACGCCCGGCGAAGCCGCGCTCGCGGTCGTGTGGGGTGACGTCCTACACCTGGGTCCCGAGAGCATCGGGTCGGAGGACGACTTCTTTCTCTTGGGCGGGACGTCCATCACAGCCGGAGCCTTGATCGGCCGGATCGCTCGCGGACCGGGGGCGGCTCTGGGCTTCAGCGACATCTTTGGCGCGCGAACCCTTGAGGCGATGGCTCTGAAAGTCGCTTCGGCCCCTCGGTCGAAGCTGCTGCCTATTCCGGACCTGCCCGCAGGTACTCGTGGCCCGTGCCACCCGCAGCAGCGGGCGCTCTACGCGATGTGGCAGATGGACCCCGCCAGCCTGGCGTACAATATTCCGGTCCGCCTCGATGTCAGCGGCGCGCTCGACCCCGACCGCCTGCGTGAGGTACTGAGCACGCTGATATCCCGTCATGACGCCCTGCGAACCCGGTTCGACATCGTGGGGGACGAGGTACTGCCACTCGTCGAGCCACAGGGCCCGGCCGAACTCCAGGTCGTGGAGGCGGCTGCGGACCTGCCGGCCGAAGAGGAGCTCTTGGCCTTCCTGATCAGGCCCTTCAACCTGGGCACACTGCCGCTGATCCGAGCTCTGCTACTGCGCGGTGGGCCCGGCGGGGACCGGCTGTACCTGGACATCCACCACATCGTCTTCGACGGAGTCTCGCTGCGGACTCTCGTGGACGAACTCTTCGACCTCTACGCCGGGGGTCAGCCCCCACCCCCACCGGTGAGCTACGCCGCCGCTTCGGCGTGGTTCAGCGACCGGCTCACAGGGCCTAATGCGGAGCGGGTTGAGTGTTACTGGCTGGAAAAGTTCGCGGATCAGCCGGCTGCATTGGATCTGCCGACCGACCGGCCGAGATCCGTCATCAGAAATACGGCTGGGGCAGTGATTGCCCGGTCGCTCACTTCTGAAGAGGCCGCCCGGGTGCGCCGGGTCGCCGACCGCCAGTCGTCCACTTCATTCGTGGTACTGCTCGCCGCCTATGTCGCGGCGTTGGCCAGGCTCAGTGGTCAGCGGGACGTGGCGGTGGGCAGCCCGATGGCGGGCAGGCCGCATCCGGACCTCGACTCCGTCGTCGGGATGTTCGTGAACACGGTCGTGCTACGGGCGAGGATCGGACCGGACGGCACCCTGGCGGAGTTGCTACGCGATCTCGATGCCGAACACCGTGGGGGCCTGGACCATCAGGACTATCCGTTCGAGGCGTTGGTACGCAGGCTCGAAGTGCACAGGGATCTGAGCCGCAACGCGATCTTCGACGCCTTCTTCGCGCTCCAGAACATCGATTTCTACACGTTCCGTAAGCATGGCAGGCGCATAAACCTGTCGCTGCCGCATGTGGGGACATCCCGGTTCGACCTCAATCTGCAGGTCTACGAGAAGCCGGCGGGCACGTTCCTGGAACTCGAGTATGCACGTGCGTTGTTCGACGACTCGTCAGCGGAGTTCCTGCTCGATCAGGTGGTGCACGTGCTCAGTGAGCTGGACGAACTACCTGAGCGGACGGTACTGCTTCAGGCGACGACCGACCCTGCGGGCCTTCCTCCGGTGGCCGACTTCGCCTTCTAGCAGCCCCGCCGTATCCCCCTCACGTCGTACTGCCCCGTCTCAGGCCGGGGCTCAGAAGAAGCAGGGCAGATGACCATCATGACCATCGTGCTGAGCGGGGTCGTCACCTTCGGACTGCGATATGTGTTTTTCGGGCCGTTCGGCCCCGAGCACATGCCGCTCTACGTCAGGAGAGCGTTGCCGTATGTGATGCCCGCGGTCCTGATGGCCATCATCGCGCCAGCCGTCCTCACCCCCGAAGGGGCGGCCAGCGGCTCGGGGTGGCTGACCCCCTATCTGGTGGGTGCCTTCTGTGGGTTTGCCGTCGGAGCGGTCAAGCGGGACAACTTCTTCTTGGTGTTCGGTGTGGCCGTGGTCGGTTTCACGGTCTCCAAGCTCCTGCTCTGACCAGCGCGGAAGGAGGCCCGTAGACCCTCCGGTTCCGGCCCACCACACCTGCCATCCACGAGGGGAACAACGAATGGCCCTGGTCAAGTACAGCCGCGGCGCCGAGGCCGCACAGGGAGCGCTATCCGTTGTCCCTGTAGTGATCGGAACTGTCCCGTTTGGGCTGCTGTTTGGCACGCTCGCACAGGAAAGAGGCTTGGGGCTAACCGAGGCGATGCTGATGAGCTTGTTGGTGAACGCCGGCTCAGCCCAGATGATCGGCCTCGGCATGCTGACCTCGGGGGCTGCCGTGCCGCTGACCGTTGTCACCGTGCTACTGGTCAACCTGCGCCATGTCTTTTACTCGGCTGCGCTGGCCCCGCATGTCAGGCCCATGTCGCGGCGGTGGCGGATCGCCATCGCTTACGGGATGACCGACGCGGTCTACGCATTGGCAGCCAAGCGCTTCGGGGAGCCGAGGGAGGGCCAGGACAATCGCGCCTGGTACGTGCTCAGCGGCTCTCTGATCATCTATCTGGTCTGGAACCTGAGCACCCTGTGCGGGTGGCTGTTCGGTGGCGGCATCGCCGATCTGGACGGGCTGGGGCTCGACTTCGCGGTGTACGCCTCCTACATAGGCCTGGTTGTCTCGTCCTTCACGACCCGACGAACGCTGGTGATCGGTTTGCTCGCCGGCCTGGGTGGGTTGGCGCTGCAGCACCTTCCTTACCAGAGCGGACTGTTCCTGACGACACTCGCGGCCATCACGGCGGCCATGTTCTGGGAGAGCAAGGCAGCCGCCTCGCGTCCGGAACCTGCGGTCGGTGGCTTGGAGTCGAAAGAGCGGGAAACACCGTCGCCTCTCCGTGCCAACGACGACACCGAAGGGTGCATCGAGTTGCAGCGCCCCTGACAACTCTTCAGGCGGAGCGATATCCGACCTCCGCTGAAGCCCCCATCCGTCGACCCCGGCTGTGTCCCGGGTCGGCGATCCCCTGGTGTGATCTCGCCGGAACGGAAGCTGTCAAGTCAACTGAGACGTTGGATTGGTTATGAGGAGTGGGGTTCGGGTTCCCTACGTTTGGCTGGGTCGTTGATCCAGGCACGGTG
>NZ_JBXAWK010000111.1:0-8727 GCF_057291755.1 Kitasatospora sp. UYEF31 | reverse complement strand
TCGGACGCTTCGCGCCCGTCGCCTCGTGCGGGTGCCGCTTCGGACGCTTCGCGCCCGTCGCCTCGTGCGGGTGCCGCTTCGGACGCTTCGCGCCCGTCGCCTCGTGCGGGTGCCGCTTCGGACGCTTCGCGCCCTTCACTGTGACTCACTTGGTGGTCACCCAGCCGGCGTAGAAGAGTCCGATGCCGAGGATCACGCACAGTCCGGCGATGATCCAGAAGCGCACCACGATGAGGACTTCGGGCCAGCCCTTGAGCTCGAAGTGGTGCTGGAGCGGGGCCATCCTGAACACGCGTTTGCCGGTCATCTTGAAGAAGCCGACCTGGATGATCACCGAGAGGGAGATCAGCAGGAACAGGCCGCCGAGCAGCGCGGAGAGCATTTCCGTACGGGTGCAGATGGCCAGACCGGCCAGGCAACCGCCGAGCGCGAGCGAGCCTGTGTCACCCATGAAGATCTTGGCCGGTGAGGTGTTCCACCACAGGAAGCCGAAGCAGGCGCCCATCATCGCGGCGGACACGATCGCCAGGTCCAGCGGGTCGCGGACCTCGTAACAGCCCTGACCCGGGGCGTTGACGCAGCTCTGGCCGTACTGCCACACACCGATGAAGGTGTACGCGCCGAAGACGATCACCGAAGCGCCGGTGGCCAGACCGTCGAGGCCGTCGGTGAGGTTCACTCCGTTGGAGTGGCCGGCGATCAGGACGTACGCCCAGATCACGAACAGGACCGGGCCCAGGTTGAGGGCCGTGTCCTGGACGATCGACAGGTGGGTCGAAGCGGGCGAGAAACCGCGCGCGTCCTTGAACTGCAGGGCCGCGACCGCGAACGAGATGCCCACGAACGACTGTCCGGCGAGCTTCGCCTTGGCCCGCAGGCCGAGCGACCGCTGCTTGACGATCTTGATGAAGTCGTCGACGAAGCCGACCAGGCCCAGGCCCGTCATCAGGTAGAGCACCAAGAGCGCCGAGGCGCTCGGCACGTCCAGGGTGATCGCCTTGGCCCCGCCGTAGCCGATCAGGCAGGCCATGATGATCACCGCGCCACCCATGGTGGGTGTTCCGCGCTTGGTGTGGTGCGACGTGGGACCGTCGTCCCGGATCAGCTGGCCGTAGCCGCGCTTGGCCAGGATCCGGATCGCCAGCGGCGTACCGAGCAGGGACAACACCAGCGCGATGCCGCCGGCGATGAGGACGGCCCTCACGCCTGCACCTCCGCATTGTCGTTGTCGAGTGTGTCTCCGGCACCGGCGAGCAGCGCCTCGGCCACCCGCTCCAGGGCCACGCCCCGCGAAGCCTTCACCAGCACCACGTCCCCCGGCCGGAGTTCGGCCTGCAGCAGGTCCACAGCGCTTCGTACGTCGGGCACGAGCACCGACTCCTCACCCCACGAACCTTCACTTTTCGCACCCAGGTCGATCCATTTGGCCTCGCGGCCGCCCACCGCCACCAGGCGGTGGATGTTCAGGCGCACCGCGAGACGGCCCACAGCGTCGTGTTCGGTCATCGCGGCGTCGCCCAGTTCACGCATCTCCCCCAGTACGGCGAAGGTTCGCCCGCCGCCGGCCATCGCGGCCAGCGTCTTCAGGGCGGCCCGCACCGACTCGGGGTTGGCGTTGTACGCGTCGTTGACCACGGTCACGCCGTCGGCCCGCCGGGTCACTTCCATCCGCCAGCGGGACACCGTTCCGGCCGCGCTGAGCGCGGCTGCGACCGCGTCGACCGGCAGACCCAGGCCGCGGGCGACCGCGGCGCAGGCGAGGGCGTTGGAAACGTGGTGCTCACCGTACAGCCGCAGGGCCACGGGGGCTTCGCCCTCGGGAGTCCGCAGCGTGAACGACGCACGGCCGGTGTCGTCGAGGGTAACGTCGAGTGCCCGGACGTCGGCTGACGAGGACTCACCGAACGTCACAACCTCAGCCTTCGTACGGTCCGCCATGGCGCGGACGAGCTGATCGTCGGCGTTCAGTACGGCAAGTCCTCCGGCGGGCAGGCACTCGACCAGTTCGCCCTTGGCCTGCGCGATCGCCTCGCGGCCGCCGAACTCACCCAGGTGGGCGGTGCCGACGTTGAGGACCAGGCCGATCCTCGGCGGGGTGATACCGCACAGGTAGGCGATGTGCCCGACGCCGCGGGCACCCATCTCCAGGACCAGGTGGGCGGTGTCCTCGTCGGCGCTCAGCGCCGTCAGCGGCATGCCGATCTCGTTGTTGAACGAACCCGGCGTGGCGATGGTGGGGCCCGCCGTGGCGAGCACCTGGGCCAGCAGGTCCTTGGTACTGGTCTTGCCGGTCGAACCGGTGACGCCCACCACGACGGTGTGCGGCAGCCGGTCGGTGACCGCGCGGGCCAGCAGGCCCAGGGCGGCCACGACGTCGTCGACGACGATGGCGGGGGTTCCGACCTCACGGTCGGCCAGGACGGCGACGGCTCCGGCCCGTACGGCCGCCTGCGCGAACGAACGGCCGTCGACCCGTTCGCCGGGGACGGCCGCGAAGAGTGCGCCGGGAGTGACAAGGCGGGAGTCCACCACGACTGCGGAGGTGACGGCCGCTTGGGGGTCGGCACCCCCCACCAGTCGTCCGCCGACGGCCCGCGCGGCCTCGGCCAGGGTGGTCGGGATCACTTCTCGCTCACCTCAGGTTGTGTTGGTTCAGGGGCTGACGCTTCGGCAGTCAGCCCGCCCGGCGTGTCTGCTCCGGGCCGGCGGACGCTGCCAGGGATCTTCCCACCATCTGTGCGGGACGCGGTATCCGGCCTGTCTGTTTGTTGCCGGGCTCCAAGCGCGGGCGTCATCCTCCCATCTCCGTCGCTTCGCTCCGGAGCTGGTCGGCGCCCGCGCGTCGCCCGGTCAAGACGCGTCCTCCGGACGCGCTCCGGAACGCTGCGCGTCCGTCGCCTCGCTCAGGGTCCGGCTGGGACGCTGCGCGTCCGTCGCCTCGCTCAGGGTTTGGCTGGGACGCTGCGCGTCCGTCGCCTCGTTCGGGGTTTGGCTGGGACGCTGCGCGTCCGTCGCCTCGCTCAGGGTCCGGCTGGGACGCTGCGCGTCCGTCGCCTCGTGCCGGGAGCGCTCCAGGGTTTCGCGGAGCTGGACGCGGTCGTCGAACGGGACCTTCACCCCGTCGGCGAACTCCTGTCCCTGCTCGTGCCCCTTGCCCGCGATCACGACGATGTCCCCCGGAGCGGCCCACCGGACGGCCAGGCCGATCGCCGCGGCCCGGTCCGGTTCGACGACGACTTCGCCGTGCCGGCCGTCGAGCTTGTCCACCCCGGCGAGCATCTCGTCGAGGATCGCCGCCGGGTCCTCCGAGCGCGGGTTGTCACTGGTCAGGACGGCCAGGTCGGCCAGCCGCGCGGCAGCCGCGCCCATCGGGGCCCGCTTGGTGCGGTCCCGGTCGCCGCCGCAGCCGAGCACGACGGCCAGCCGGCCGCCGGTGACCTCGCGCAGCGCGCACAGGAGTGTCTCCACCGCGTCGGTGGTGTGTGCGAAGTCGACCACCGCCAGGAACGGCTGGCCGGCGTCCACCGTCTCCATCCGCCCAGGAACCCCGGGGACCGCGCCGACACCGGCCACGGCCTGGTCCAATGGCATGCCGCCGGTGGTCAGCGCGACGACGGCCAGGAGGGCGTTGGCGACGTTGAACGGGCCCGGGAGCCGGACCGACGCCTGCGCCTGCTGCCCGTCCGGGCCGACGACCCGGAACCGGCTGCCCGAGAGCCCCAGTTCGACCTCCTCGGCCCGCCAGTCGGCCCACAGGTCGCCCGCGGGCGACACGGTGGTCACCGGCACGGTCGCCAGATCGACGAGCCGGCGCCCGTAGGGGCCGTCCACGTCGACGACTCCGGCCCGGGAGCGCTCCGGGGTGAACAGCGCGGCCTTCGCCCGGAAGTAATCCTCCATCGTCGGATGGAAGTCCAGGTGGTCCTGCGTCAGGTTGGTGAACAGTGCGATGTCGAAGACCGTGCCGTCCACCCGGCCGAGTTCCAGCGCGTGGGACGACACCTCCATTGCCACGGCGGTCACCCCGTGCTCGCGCATGACCGCGAGCAGCGCCTGCAGGTCGGTGGCCTCCGGTGTCGTCCGGACGCTCGGCACCACCAGGTCGCCGATCCGGGTCTCGACCGTGCCGACCACGCCGACCTTCCGGCCGGCCGCCCGCAGGCCGCCCTCCAGGAGGTACGAGACGGTCGTCTTGCCGTTGGTTCCGGTGGTGCCGAAGGTCAGCGGGCCCTGCCCCGGGCGGCCGTAGACCCAGGCCGCCAGCTCGCCCATCCGGGCCCGGGGGTCGGGCACCGTCAGTATGACGGCGGCCACCCCGGCCACCGCGATGCGCCGTGCCCCGTCCGGGTCGGTCAGCACCGCCGCCGCACCCGCCGCGACTGCCTGCGCGGCGAAGTCCGCACCGTGGAAACGCGCCCCGGGCAGGGCCGCGTACACATCTCCGGGGCGGACCGCCCTGGAGTCGTGGGTGATTCCGGTCAGCGGCACTTCATGACCGGGTATGGGCAGCCCGAGGAGCTCGGCCGCCCCGGACAGGGGCTTGGGCCGCACCTCGGCGGGGCGGGACAGATCAGGGTTGGACACGCCGCGCAGGCTATCGCCTTTCTTTTACGCGGGTCGAAACGCAGCCGTCCGCTTCGCGGGGCTCCCGCGCTCCGCGCGGAGGAACGCTCCGACCCGGGACCTGATTTGTCCCTCCGCTGCGCTCCGGGCCATTGGGGCCCTGACCGCGCCCGCTGCGCACCAGCTGTGGTTCACAGTCGGGCGCGCCCAGGGACGCTCCGCGCCCATCGCCGCGCGGTGGTGCCGCTCCGGACCGCTCACCACTCCACCGGCAGGTCCGGTGCCCGCGTGCCGGTCGGGGGGACCTTGCGGGTCTGCAGGGCGAAGGACATGACCTGCTGGAACACCGGGGCGCACAGGGTGCCTCCCCATTTGCCGTTCTTCGGGTCCTGGAGGGTGACCGAGACCACGACCGACGGGTTGTCCGCCGGGGCGAACCCGATGAACGAGGACGTGTAGCCGGAGTACTGCCCGGTCTTCGGGTCCACCCGGTTGGCCGTGCCGGTCTTCCCCGCCACGCGGTAGCCGGGGATCGCGGCCTTGCTGCCCGTACCCGATTCGTCGGAGACGACCGACTCCAGCATCTGCGCCACCGTCCGGGCCGCTTCCGGGCTGACCACCTGGGTCCTGGCCGGCGCGGAAGCCGGCGTGAACTTGCCCTTGGCGTCCGTGGTGCCCTTGACCAGCGTCGGCGCGATGCGCTGGCCACCGTTGGCGATGGCCTGGTAGACCCCGGTGGCCTGCACGGAGTTCATCGAGAGGCCCTGGCCGAACGGGATGGTGTGCTGCTGCGCCCCGTCCCACTTCTCCGGCAGGGCGAGCAGGCCCCGCGTCTCACCGGGGAAGTCCATGCCGGTGGGTGACCCGATGCCGAACTTCTTGAGGTACTCGTACAGCTTGGCGTTGGCGGCCGACTGCGTCGGGCCCAGCTGCTCGGCGGCCAGGATCGTGCCGATGTTGGACGATTTGGCCAGTACCCCGTTGAGTGTCAGGTGCCACTCGGGGTGGTCCACGTCATCCTTGAACTGCCGGTCCGCGCGGGGCAGCCGGTTGGGCACGGTCACCTGGGTGGCCGGGTCGGCCTTGCCCTCCTGGACCACCGCGGCCATGGTCATGACCTTGCTTGTGCTGCCCGGTTCGTACGCCTCCAGGAGCGCCCGGTTGCCCAGGTTCCCGGTGTCGGCCGCGGCCACGTTGTTCGGGTCGAACCCGGGCCCGGTGGCCATCGCCAGGACCTCGCCGGTCTTCACGTCCTGGACTACCACCGTGCCGGACTCCGCGCCCGCCTCGGCGACCTTCGCGTTGATCAGCTGCTCGGCGTACCACTGGATGTTGCGGTCGATGGTCAGCTGGACGTTCGTCCCGGGCACGGCGTCCTTGCGGTCGCCGTCCGCGGTGGGCACCTTCCGCCCCAGGGAGGTCTCGTACGTCGCCTTGCCCGCCTTGCCGGCGAGCAGCTTGTTCAGCGACGCCTCCAGGTTCCCGCCGCCCTGGTCGGAGGCGTTCACCCAGCCCAGGACGTTGGCCGCCAGCGGCCCCGCCGGGTAGACCCGTTTACTGTGCGGCGAGCTGAAGATCCCCACCAGGTCGGCGCGTTTCTGCTTGCCCAGCTCCTTCTGGAGCTGCTTGATGCGGTTCCACACCTTCGGATCGACCTGCCTGGCCAGCGTGACGTTGCGGGTCCTGGGCGTGCGGAGCTTCTTCTCCAGGAGCACGGGGTCGACGCCGACCAGCGGCGCGAGCTGCGCGGCGGTGGCGAACGGATCCTTGACCATGGTGGGGTCGGCGGTCACGTCCATCGCGTCCACGGCGACGGCCAGGCGGACCCCGTTGGCGTCCAGGATGTCCCCGCGCTCGGCGGGGAGGGTCACCGACTGCACCCGGCTCTGGTTGGCGACCGCGGCGTACGCGGAGGCGTCCGTCACCTGGAGCTGCACGAGGCGGCCGACGAACAGGGAGCCGACCACACCGAGCGCGACCATGCCGATGCGCAGCCGGCGGCGGGGTTCGCCCATCTTCGGCGCGGCCGGCCTGGGGACGCCACGCTTCAGATGCCGGCGGACCGGCGACCGGCCGGCGGTACGGTCCGCCGACCGCTCGGCGGGGCGTCTGACCGGCCGGGGCCGTTCTGGCCGTTCTGGCCGCACTGAGCGTTCTGGCCGCACTGAGCGCTGCGACCGCTCTGGCCGGTCCGGGCGCTCTGTGCGATCCGGGCGTACGGAACGGCGCCGCCGTTCAGGCGCGCCGGCCTCCGGTGGACGCCTGCGCTCGGGTCCGGGCGGGTCGCCACCGCCCGATCGTGAGGTGCTCAATCCTCTCGCTCCCCTCGGCTGTTCGGCCCCGGCTGCCGGTGGACGGGACCACCGGCGCCCTGGACTGGCGGTTGGACTACCTGCGCGGCGGCACGGTGGCCGTCGCGATGTTCGGCAGCGGGACGTTCGGCGGCAGGGGTTTCGCGCTGGGCCCGTGACTGGCCACCGCTTTGGGGCTCCCCATGACCTGTCCGGTCGCGGGGTCGATGAACACCGGGTCGCCGCCGGGCACCATGCCCAGGTCCTTCGCCTGCTCGGACAACTCGCCGGGTGCCGACTTGTCGTCGAGCTGCCGCCGCAGTTCCTGCTGCTCGTCGGTCAATGTGTCGACCTGCTTCTGGAGTTTCGAGCGTTCGAAGGAGCCCTGGTTCAGGGCGGTGTTGAGCAGCAGCAGGGCCAGCAGTCCGCCGCCGAGCAGGGAGACGACCAGGAGGACGAACGGTGTACGGGACGCCGGCGCGCCCTTGGCTGCTCCCTGCTTCGGGCTCAAAGCGACTCCCGGACCCGTTCCACCGCGCGGAGCCGGACCGACGCGGAGCGCGGGTTCTCGGCGATCTCCTGTTCGGAGGCCAGTTCGGAGTTCCGGGTCAGCATCTTGAGACGGGGCTCGAACTCCGGCGGTACGACCGGCAGGTCGACCGGGGCTTTGCTGCGGGTGCCGTCGGTGAAGACCCTTTTGACGATCTTGTCTTCGAGGGACTGGTACGACATGACGACCACCCGGCCGCCGACCGAGGTGGCGGCGACCGCCGCCGGGATGGCCCGTTCGAGGACCGCGAGCTCCCGGTTGACCTCGATGCGCAGCGCCTGGAAGGTCCGCTTGGCGGGGTTGCCGCCGGTGCGCCGGGTCGCGGCCGGGATGGACTCGCGGATCAGTTCGACCAGCGGCGCCGAGTTGGTGAACGGCTGCTTCCCGCGGGCCCGTACGACATTGCCGACGACGCGCTTGGCGAAGCGCTCCTCGCCGTACTCGCGCAGGATGCGGACCAGTTCGCCGGGCGGGTAGGTGTTGAGGACCTCGGCGGCGGTGATGCCGGTGGTGGGGTCCATCCGCATGTCGAGGGGTGCGTCCTGGGAGTACGCGAAGCCGCGCTCGGTCTCGTCCAGTTGGAGGGAGGAGACGCCGAGGTCCCACAGGCTGCCTTGGATGCGCCCGATGCCGAGCCCGGCGAGGACTTCGGGGAGTTCGTCGTACACGGCGTGGACGAGCGTCGCGCGCCCACCGAACGGCGCGAGGCGGCGCCCTGAGCGGGCGAGGGCTTCAGGGTCGCGGTCCAGGCCGATGAGCCGGACCTCGGGGAAGGCCTTCAGGATCGCTTCACTGTGCCCGCCCATGCCGAGGGTGGCGTCGACGACGACGGCGTCCGGCCGGTCCCGCAGAGCGGGGGCGAGCAGGTCGACGCAGCGCTGGAGGAGGACGGGGACGTGGGCCGGGGCCGGCTCGTCGGGCGCTGTCACGGTGTCAGGTCTCCTCGTACGGGGTGGTGCTCAATGCCGCGCGCGGTGTCTGTTCCCGCTGCGCGGCAACGGCCCATCATGCCCCGTACCGCCCCGCCCGCCGGACGCGACTCCCCGCGCGGCAGCGTAAATGAAGGTCCGAAAAAAGGATAAACATCCCACTTGGGGCACCTGGGCACGCAGCGTCCCACCAGCACCACCGCGCAGCGACGGGCGCGAAGCGAGGGCGCGAAGCATCCCGAGCGCGTCCGGAGGACGCAGTCCTTCCGGGCGACGCTCCGGCGCCGAACAACCCCGGAGCGCAGCGACGGGCGCGAAGCGAGGGCGCGAAGCATCCCGAGCGCGTCCGGAGGACGCAGTCCTTCCGGGCGACGCTCCGGCGCCGAACAACCCC